>DXUR01000749.1 GCA_019417795.1 Clostridiales bacterium
ATCCTTCCCAGCCTTTTTTATTTGCTGTTGGTCAACTGCCCCAGCAGCGGCTCGAAGTCTACGCCATCCTGCTCTGTGAGTCCCTCGGCCAAGGTGCGTGCAATGCAATCACGGACAAAATCCGCGGCGGCTTGGGCGGCCTGAAAAAGGGGAACACCCCTTGCCACCCCTCCAGCGAGGACGCTGGCGAACAGGTCGCCGGTGCCGGAAAAGTCCTGCGGCTCCCGGGGAGTCTGTACAGCTTTGCTCTCGCCGCTGTCACGGTCAAAGCACAGGGCTCCGGTCTGTCCCGGCTCCGAAAAGTAGCCGGTGAGCACCACAGACCGCCGTCCACCCAAACTTAACCGGCGGACCACCTCATAGGCGTCGGCCTGTCGGATCTCCTCGTAGGGACGGTCCAGCAGCAGCGCCGCCTCCGTCAGATTGGGGGTGATCACATCCGCATTTTCTGCCAGCGCCCGCATTCCCCGGCACAGATCCGGCGTGCAGGTGCGGTAGGCGGTGCCGTGATCGCCCATGACGGGGTCCACGATGACGGCGGTGCCAGATTTCTTGAACGTATCAAAAAACCGTGCCACGGTATCCACCTGATCGGCACTGCCTAAAAAACCGCTGTAAATGGCATCAAATTGCAGATCCATAGCGGCCCAGTGATCCGCGATACGGCCCATTTCCACCGTCAGATCCAAAAAGGTATTGCCGGAAAATCCGGTGTGGGCAGAAAGTAGAGCCGTGGGCAGGGGGCAGCATTGACAGCCCATGGCGGAGAGCACCGGCAGGGCAATGGTCAGCGAACAGCGGCCGAAGCAGGACAGGTCGTGAATGGCAGCGATGCGGGGTGTGGACAAAGCGATCCCTCATTTCCATGCGAATAATTTCAGACCCCATTGTACCGCGTAAATTCTTCTTGTTCAAGAGGAAAAACTGTGCTATACTCTATGAGATCAAATATACGGTACGCGCCTGTGATGGAATTGGTAGACATGCGGGATTTAGGTTCCCGTGCTTTCAGCGTGTGGGTTCGAGTCCCTTCAGGCGCACCAAAGCGGACCACCATGACGAAAAGTCATGGTGGTCCGTTTTATATGAGCTTCATACAAATGGAAAAACGAACAAAAAGGGGGATGGCCAGCGGCCATCCCCCTTTGCTGCACGATTCAGAAAAATTTAAACGCGCTTCCAGCTGGCGCCGTCCTTGGTATCCACGATCTCGATGCCCTGAGCCTTCAGCTCATCGCGGATGCGGTCGGCCTCCGCGAAGTTCTTGGACTTCTTGGCCTCGTAGCGCTGCATGACCAGCGCGTCGATGGCGGGATCGCCCTCGCCGGTGACGGTGTAGCCGCCTTCGGCCTTGGCGGTCTGGGCCTTGGCATTGGCTTCCCGCACTGCTGCGGCTTTTTCCAGCAGGGACAGGCTCAGTACCTGATCGTAGCTGTTCAGAATGGCCAGCTTGGTGGCGTCATTGGTCTTAGCCTTCAGGGCATCATACAGAGCGGTGACGCCCATGGAGGTGTTCAGATCGTTGCCCATCTGCTGGAGGAATTTCTCCTTGTACTCCTTGAGAGCAGCTTCATCCACGGTGCCATCCTCTGGATTCAGGGCGGCGATCTTGGCGATCAGCTTGCCGTAGGCGGCTGCGGCGTTGTCCAGATTCTCCCAGGAGAATACCAAAGCCTTGCGGTAGTGGCTCTGGAGGCAGAAGAAGCGGTAGGACAGAGGATCATAACCCTTTTCCTCCAGCAGGGACACGGTGAGGAACTCACCCTTGGACTTGCTCATCTTGCCGTGGTTGGTGTTCAGGTGGGCCACATGGAACCACTGGGGGCACCAGGGATGACCCAGATAGCTCTCAGACTGGGCAATCTCGTTGGTGTGGTGGGGGAAGGCGTTGTCAATGCCTCCGCAGTGGAGATCCAGATACTCGCCGTTGTACTTCATGGAGATGCCGGAGCACTCGATATGCCAGCCGGGATAGCCCACACCCCACGGAGAATCCCACTTCAACGCCTGATCCTCAAACTTGGACTTGGTGAACCAGAGGACGAAGTCGTTCTTGTTCCGCTTGTTGGTGTCCTCTTCTACGCCCTCACGGACGCCGACAGCCAGATCCTCCTCGTTGTGGTCGTTGAACACATAGTAGCGCTCCAGCTTGGAGGTGTCGAAATACACGTTGCCGCCGGCAA
>DXUR01000075.1 GCA_019417795.1 Clostridiales bacterium
GCGGTGTCCATACAAACCGCAAAAACCGGCGTGGGCAGCAGCCTATTTGCAGACAGCTCCTGCGCATAATCTTTTGCCCACATCCATCTCAAACTCTGCGGATTTTTCGATGGGGACGGGGGGGTGCGCGGGGATAGCCGCCAATGCATTGCCTTGTCTGCCAGCCACAGGAGCGTGGCACGCTCCTGTCACAGCTCCCACGGAGGAACAGTCCAACGATAGCTCTGCGGAACGCCGCGCCGGTCAAGATATTCCTGCCGTGCCTGTTCGCGTTCTTCCTCAGTCGGTGCCGTTTTGTACCGGGAATAGAGTTGCCGGTTCAGCATGGCGTCGAGCTTCTGCTCCAAGCCCCGACAGATTTCATCTTCGTATTCATCCTCGCCCCGCAGATGGTACATGGCGAGGTCGAGGAACAGACCATAGGGGATTTGCACAGTTTTCATGTTACTTCGCTCCTTTCCGCGACGGTCGCAACGATTGCGACGGTTGTTTTGGCGGTATCAGATTTACCGTTGCAACCGTTGCAGCCGTCGCGCGGCTTATTTGCTTTCAGTATCATAGGTCAGCGTGATGCGCCGCCCCTCGTGCCGAACTTTGTTCTCATAACGGATATGGTATTCATCCAGAAGTCTGCCGGACTTGACATTCAGATACTTGCTCAGGGCGTTTGCCGCCATACCGACATGGACGGCATCGGCAAGCGCAGAGGGCGAGCCTGTCCATACCGGCTGTTCTGCGGACACCAGCCTTGAAACGGATTCCAGAACATGATCGGGCGGCTCTTTGTGCAGCTCGTTTTCCACCTTTTCGAGATTCCAGATCTGCGTATCGGCATCCTTTTTCAGATAGAGAATCTGATCCTGCTGATCCCGTCCCACCACATCAATGGTAGCTTCCAGCGCCGTGCGCTTTTTCTTCTGCATAAGTAGGGAGCCGTCGGCACAACCCAGCAATCCCGTCGTACCGGAGATCATTTCAAAGCTATCGCCTGCGGGCTGCTTTCTTGTGTGATGGACGGTCAGAACACAGATGCAGTGCTTGTCGGCAAACTGCTTGAGCTTGCCGATGATCTCATAATCACTGGCGTAGCTGTATGCCTCGCCGCCGATTTCCCGGATTTTCTGCATGGTGTCAATGATAATGAGTCTGGTGTCTGGATGTTCCCGCACGAAGTTCTCAAGCTGCTCGTCCAGCCCGTTTCCAATCTTGCCCGCAGCGGTTGCAAAGTGCAGCCGGTCGGTGTCGTTGACGCCGTACATCATGAACATACGGCTCTGGATGCGCTGAAAATCATCTTCCAAAGCGAGGTACAGCACCGTACCGGGATGGACTTCGCAGCCCCACAGAGCTTCGCCCGTGCTGACATGATAGGCGATCTGCGCCACCAGAAATGATTTGCCGATCTTCGGCGCGCCTGCGAGGATGTACGCGCCTGCGTAGAGCAAGCCGTCGATGATCGGCGGTCTGCTCTGATATGCGGTCTGGTACAGCTCGGTCATGGAGATCGTGTGCAGGTAATGCGGATCGGTCAACCGCTGCATCCTGTGGTAGATTTCGTCCAGACTTTCCGTGCTGTTTTGAAAATCACCGTTGATTTCTCCCTCAAAAGCGGATATACTGTTCTCAGTTGAATTGTGAAGCGGCTGCCCATCATCTGCGCCAACAGATGTGTCCGGGGCGGTCGTTTTCTTTTTGCAGAGTTCATTCTCCATAGGCATTTTCCTCCTTCATGCCGTCCATGATGGCGGCGATCATTTCAATCACATCCAGCAGCTCGTCATTTATGCCGCCCGCTTCAATGCGTCGCAGCTCGTCCAGCACGGCGGCAAGCTGGTCACGCAGTGCCTTGTAAACTCTCGGATTGCCCTGCACCACCACGTCCTTGCCAGTCAAACGGCGGGTGATGTAGTCCTGTTTGGTCAGCCCGGAAAGCTTGACAAAGGTTTCAATTTGCCGGTCCTCCTCCGGCGATACCCGGAAGGCAACAGTCTTGTTGCGCCAGCGGTTGTGGTTGTCTCGGTTTTTCAGTGACATTTTAATTGCTCCTTTCGACGTTCAATTTATCTGCCATTTCCTTCTGCACAGTTGGGAACAGATGCGCGTACCGATAGGTGATCTCCACACTTTCGTGTCCCACACGATTGCCGATGGCAACGGCGGAATAGCCCATGTTGATAAGTAAAGAAACGTGGCTGTGTCTCAAATCGTGGATTCTAATGACCTTGACACCAGACGCCTTGCATCCAAACGCCATCCCACGCTTTAAGGTGTGCTTGGTCAGAGGGAAGATGCGGCTGTCCGGTTCCAGTCCGTAAAGCTGCTTGAAATAGTCCTGCATCTCGTCACAGAGGAAGTCAGGCATCTGGATTACGCGATTGCTTTTCTTCGTTTTCGGCGTGGTGATAACGTCCTTACCCTGTAAGCGCTGATAGGATTTATTGATGCGGAGCGTTTTCTTCTCAAAATCGAAGTCCGCAGGCGTCAGTGCCAGCAGCTCGCCCTCGCGGATGCCACACCAGTACAGGATTTCAAAGGCGTAGTACAGCATGGGCTTGTCCATCATGGCGTCGATGAATTTGAGGTATTCTTCCTTCGTCCAGAACAGCATTTCCTTCGGCTGCTCGCTGCCCATATTTCCGGCCTTTGCAGCGGGATTGATCTGCAAGCCGTAATACTTGATGGCGTGGTTGAAAATACAGCTCAGTTGGGTATGGACGTTCTTGAGATAGTCCGGGGAATAGCTTTCGCCGCTTGACTTGGTGTGCTGCCGTATCTCGTTCTGCCAGTCGATCACATCACGGGCGGTGATTTCCGAGAGCTTGCGCTTTTTGAAATACGGCAGAATCTTTGTGCGGATGATATGCTCCTTGCTGAGCCATGTGTTGAGCTTCAGCTTGGGCTTGACGTCCTTTTCATAGAGCGCCACAAAGCTCTCGAAGCTCATATTGACATCAGCCTGCTTCTGCATCAGAAACTCGCGTTCCCATGCCTGAGCCTCTTTCTTGGTCGCAAAACCGCGCTTTAATTTCTGCTGGCGCTCACCGCGCCAGTCGGTATAGCGAAACTGCACATACCATGAGCCGTTCTTCTTGTCCTTAAACGCTGCCATTCGATTCCCTTCTTTCCTTCGGTTCTCTCGTTCCGTAGAACTTCTCATGGAAGAACTTGCGGTCGATCCTGCCTGCAATGGTGATGCAGCCGGTCTTTCGCAGCTCTTTGTTCAACTCACGAATGAGCTTATACGCATACGGAACCGATACGCCAAGCTCTTCCGCAACTTCATTTACTCTCATAAAAATTTCTCCTGCCATAGGCAAAATACCTTCCTTTCCTGATTTGTGGTTGATTGCTTCGCCGTTCTATCCGCAGGACTCTGACAGGCAACCCTTTTCGGCGCTGTGCCGTTTTCTTTTCTCCTTGGCACGCTCATTTCATCGCCTGCTTCCCCGGAGAAAGTATCCCTTGGACGGTCATTCAGTTTGGCTCTTTTGGATTTCACCCCCCTCTCACCTTACAACGGACATTTTTTCTGCATTTGTTGACTATCCTAATTGTAAAATTTATATGAATTAAGCTTATATGCTTAGCTTGCAGATGTTGTACTATACATATTAGTTTAAGTCAAGCTGGTTTGCAGGAAAATATTAAATAAATTTGCTTAGGTTCTTCTTGACGGAATTAAACATATCTGCTATACTCATTATCAAAGACAACCGACACAGGAGATGGCTATTATGGCGATTGGTGAACGCATCCACTTTTTCCGCACGATGCGGGGCATGACGCAAAAATATCTTGGCATGGCGCTGGGCTTCCCGGAGAAGTCTGCCGATGTGCGCCTTGCGCAGTACGAGAATGGCTCCAGAACGCCCAAAGCGGACGTGACCGCTGCGCTGGCACAGGTGCTTGACGTTTCGCCCAAGGCGCTGGACGTACCGGACATTGACTCCTATACAGGGCTGATGCACACGCTGTTTACGCTGGAGGACCGCTACGGTCTTGAGGTCTGCGAGTGTGAGGATGAGGTACATCTGCGCGTTCATATCCACAAAGGGCGCGACGCAGCAGAACTTCACAGGATGCTTGCCGCATGGGGTGCAGTTGCCACCAAACTGAAAGCAGGCGAGATCACCAAAGAAGAATACGACCGCTGGCGCTACCGCTACCCTGAACTTGACACCTCCGGTCAGTGGCACAAGATCACGCCGTCGCAGGAGCTGAGTGACCTGCTCCTTGCTGATCTCAAGGAACACACCGAAGAATAACAAAAGGCTCTGCCGACCTTCTTTTACAGAAAGTCAGCAGAGCCTTTTTCGCTCTCAATATAGGATTGAATGCGATAGCAAACCTGCAAACCATTCGCTCGCCAAAACAAGAACAAACAAAATGGCTTTAGTATCTGCTATCATTTTGCTATCAAACAGGAAATGAGATTTTCAAAAAGTAAGTGTTTTCAAGGCTTTGCAGCCCCTCATATTCACTTTTTTCTCATTCCCACTCGTTGTTGGGCATCATATTTAACGGATTTTGCTTCATAAATTTGATACCTCATTTTTTTGATTATTTGATGTGTCCATATTATCCAGCCCTATACGATGGGCTGTTATCAAATTGTTATCGGTGGTGATAACGGGGGGTAGCAGGGTTGTTGTTTTCTCTGGTGGTTTACAACTACATTTTACCACGAAAGGCAGGGAAATGCAATAACCATCCTTGCTGTGGCGTATCAAGGAATCTTACTGAACATATGGCGCACCTTATCCAAACGGCTGTTTGGACGACGGGGCTGGATGATTGGCTCGCCGACAGTGGCCTGATACCCTTTCAGTTCCGTCAGGCACACACTCCGCCCGTTGGTGTAAAAGGCCAAATCAGTACGGTATGCCTGTATGCAACGGGCGGGAATCTCGCCAGTAAAGACAACTTCATCCTTTTTTATCTGGGCCGTTTCGATGGTGGCACAGTATTTCGGCGCATCATGATAAGCCCTGGAAAGGTATTCCTGGGGCGCATAGAGGGTGAAGGAGAGATAAGGTTCCAGCAACTGCGTCCCAGATTTCTTCAATGCCTGTTCCAATACAATCGGGGCCAATGAGCGGAAGTCCGCCGGCGTACTGACCGGGCTATAGTAAAGTCCGTATTCAAAGCAAATCTTACAGTCCGTTACGTTCCAGCCACACAAGCCTTGCCCCAAACCGTAACGGATACCATCCATGACAGCGTTTTGAAAACTCTGGTTCAGGTATCCCAGGGAAACCCGGCTCTCGTATTTTACACCGGAGCCAAGCGGGAGCGGTGTAACAGACAGTCCGATAGATGCCCAAAACGGGTTAGGCGGCACCTCGATATGGATGGTGTGACTGGCCACTTTGAGCGGCCGCTCTAAATAAATGACGGTGGGTTCCTTCACTGCTGTTTCAATCTTGTATTTTTCCGTCAGCAAAGCGGAAACAACCTCCAACTGCATCCGACCCAAAAAAGAAAGAATGATCTCATGGGTGGTGGAATCCACCTCGTAGTGCAAAAGCGGGTCAGTATCCGCAATTTGCGTAAGAGCGTCCAGCAACCGGTCTCTTTGCTCTGCCGTTTTTGGCGTAATCGTCGTCCGCAGCATAGGGAAGGGAACATCACTCCACATTTCACGAGGAAGTTGGGTTTTGTCCCCCAATATATCGTTTAATCTCAAGCTGTCGCTGGGAAGGATGACAATTTCGCCCTTATGGGCGGTATCTGTCCGAACAATCTCCCCTTTGGATGGAATACGCATCTCTGTGATTTTCAGCTTTTCTCTCCCGGCCAGGGCCACCGTATCCCGCAGACGCAGCGTTCCGCTGTATAGCCGCAGATAGACAAGCCTCTGGCCGCAATCTGTATACTCCACCTTAAAAACTCTACCGCACAGGGCGGCGCTCCCCTGTTCCTTGGTCGATTGGAACAGCCCTATCACCGCATCCATCAACTGTTGAATGCCAAGGCCGTTTTTGGCGCTACCATGATAGACCGGGAGCAGGGAGGCGTCTTGAACTCGCCGCTGTTCTTCTTGCGCAAGTTCTTTCTGACTGATTGATTCTCCTGCGATATACTTTGCCAATAACTCATCGTTATTTTCGATGACCGAATCCCACACCTCTGCACTAGTGTTTTCTGTCAGAGTTATTTTCGAGGACAGCGACACTGTCTGCTTGATGATAATATCAGCGGAGAGCTTATCCCGAACAGACTGATATACGCTCTCCAAATCAATGCCAACCTGGTCGATCTTGTTGATAAAGATAATGGTGGGGATGTTCAATTTCCGTAGGGCATGGAACAGAACACGGGTCTGGGCCTGCACGCCATCTTTAGCGGAGAGCACCAAGATGGCCCCGTCCAAAACAGCCAGAGAGCGGTATACCTCTGCCAAGAAATCCATGTGGCCGGGAGTATCCACAATATTGACTTTACAACTGTGCCACTGGAAAGAAGTGACTGCCGTTTGAATGGTAATTCCACGCTGCCGCTCCAAAAACATAGTGTCCGTTCTCGTTGTCCCTTTTTCGACGCTCCCCGGCTCTGAAATGGTTCCGCTGGCATACAGCAGGCTTTCTGTCAGTGTCGTCTTGCCCGCATCTACATGGGCAAGAATCCCGATATTGATAATGTTCATGTCTATCCTCCATACAAGGCCCAAAAGGGCGCAAAAATCCCCAGCGGCAAATACTTTTACCGCTGGGGATCATGACTTCGGATACATAGAAACGCATTCAGCTAACATGAGCCGTTATCCGTCACGATATTTGATAAAAAGGCAAAAGCATTCTTAAATTGGGTACAAAAACCAAGCCCCTGCAAGGGGCAATTATTTTTGTGCCCATTATCAAATTTTATTTAAGAATACCTTGCCGCATGTTGAATAGACTCCTCAAATCAGGATGACAGCAGTATAGCATAGCACACTCTAAAATGCAAGAAGTTTTTACCCGCTGTCCCAAATAAATCAGGAGGGCATTCACCGGGACACCCTCCGATTTGGGGCCTCATGCGCAAATAATTTCTGTGTCCACGATTTCCGCCGCACACGCCCGAATATTGTTAGTCCCTCTGCAACTCATACCACAGACCGTTGCCCTCGTCAAAGATGTACTTTTCCATGAAATTACCTCCATTTTTTGTGATTATCGTGCGCCTACCCTTATTTTTGACCTTGCACCCCATTTCTGCTCCTTTTCGACCTGTTCCTGCTGGTAAGCTGCCTCCAGTATCCTGTCCGCCTGTTCCGGGCCAATGGCCCGTCTGACCCGCTCATAGTCCCTGACTTGCCCTTTCAAGCCGTCCCTCTCGGCACAAACCTCATAAATCCTGGCTGACAGGGAGCCGTTCTTACTGACCTCACGATCATAGGCGCTCTGCAACCGCTCAAACTTGCTCTTGAGGTCGAAGTAGGCCCGGTAGACGGAGCGCAGCACCTTGACGATCTTCTCCCAAAGGGGCTTGGCCTTTTTCTCCCGGTAGGACTTGGCCGATTCCAGCGGCCCCGCCTCCGGCAGCGTCCGCTCCGGGTCGTCGGAGAAGTCCGCCGCCAGTTTCTCCATGCCCTTGAGCAAGGGCGCTACATCGTCCAGCTTAGCCCTGGCCTGGGCCGCTTTCTTCTCAGCTGATGCTGCCTCCTTATTCTTTTTGTCGGCCTCAACCTGGGCCAGCGCCGACACCTCTTGAAGCTGTGCAAGCCGTTCCTGCTCACGCTCCGTCTTGAACTGCGTAACAGTCAAATGTTCTTCGGAACTACCACGTTCCCCACGCTCTACATCGTCATAGCCAGCGGAGCGCATATGCTCAAAGAAATCATCTTGCAGGACACTGTACGACTTTCGTAGAACGGGTTTGCCCTTAGCTGTGCGTAACGGCTCCCCGGTAGTTTCGTCCAGAATGGGCTTGGACGCCCACTTCTTGCTCATGCTCACCTGCATGATCGTTTCCTTGACCTTGCCCACCAGGGACTTGTCCTTGCACCGCTTTGTCCAGCGTATCTCCTTCTCCACTACCGGGATATAAACCACATGGAGGTGGTAGTGGTACACGTCCTCCCCCAGCGCCTCGGACATGGCCCGGTTGCGCTCGTCAGCGTGCATGACCGCCGACAAAATATACTGCTCTCCGCCCACGATTTTGATTGCGGCTTTATAGGCTTCGGTGTAAAATTGTTTTGCGAAGTCATACCCGCCGTGATTGTAGAAGTAAGCGGAGTTTACATCAAAGACCAACTCACCGTATCGAAAGGCATCCTCCTTGATGCCACGGGTGGAGATCACGCCGTCGGCCTCCATTTGAGCAAACATCTCCCGATACCCGGCAGACGGGGTTTTGAAATGGACATTGAGCGGCGTCCGCTCCAGTACAATGTCCTGATTGACATAGGAATCCTTCTCACGCTCGTTGTGCTGCTGGGTGTTACCGATCTTGGTTTCGGTCAGCCTCATATTTCTTGCGTTGGTACGGTCAATACCGTCGCCTCTCGCCATAGGCAAAAATCCTCCTGTTTCAGATGTTGGGTTGTTGAAAGAGGACGGGGGTTCGGGGGAGGCACTTCCTGCAGGAAGTGTAATAACCCACTATGACACTTTCATCCCTTCGGTCTGCAAAGTGTCGTGGGCTCTCCGAGGGGGTGTGGGGGCTTTGCCCCCGGCAACTGCGGTTGCCTCCCCCAGCAGGGCCGCCCTTTGAAAAGGGCACCCTGCACCCCGCCTAAACTTTGCTGCTCCCCGTGACAGCCGTGACGACCGTGACGATGTTTCAGACACCGCCGCCACTCTCAAAAAAGCCGTCACAGCCGTCACGGTCGTCACGCCTGGGACGGTTCCAGCGTCAGGCTGATACTTCTCCCGGCGTGGCTCCTGCTGTTCTCATAGCGGATGTGGTAGTCTATCAGCAGCTTCCCGGCCCGGACGTTTAGCCGCATCGCCAGGGCGTTGGGCTTCATGTCGGTCTGGAGCGCCGCTACCAGCTCGGTGGCCGTACCACCCCAGGTCGGCTTCTCCGCCGTCACAAGGGCGGCTATGGCCTCCAGCACCGGGTCGGGCGGCTCTGTCCATGCCTCCGTTTCCGTACGCTCCAGCGTCCATATCAGCCGTTCCTTGTCCCTGGTAAGATAGAATCGCTGGTCTTGCTGGTCACGCCCGGCCACGTCCAGAACGGCGCTGCCGTCTGTCCGCTTCTCCTTTTGAAGAAGAAAGGCCCCGTCCGCCGCTCCCAGCAGACCGTTGGTGCCGGAGATCATATCGAATTTGTCATCTGCCTGTTGCTTTCGAGTGTGGTGTACCAGCAGGAGGCAGACGCCGCAATCATCGGCAAGGCGTTTCAGCTTACCCACCACCTCGTAATCGTTGGCGTAGCTGTACTTATCCCCACCAGGCTCCCGGATTTTCTGGAGGGTGTCAATGATAATCAGCTTGGTGTTCGGGTGTTCCCGGACGAACTTCTTTAGCTGTTCCTCCAGGCCAACGCCAAGCTGTTTGGCGTAGACCGCAAAGAGCAGATTGTCGGTGCCCTCTGTGCCGAACATTCGGTATAGCCGCCCCTGCAAGCGGCGGTGGTCGTCCTCCAACGCCAGATAGAGGACAGTCCCCTTGTGGACAGGGTAGCCCCACAGGGGGAGGCCCATGCTGACATGGTAGGCAAGCTGGGCCATCA
>DXUR01000750.1 GCA_019417795.1 Clostridiales bacterium
ACAGCACGGAATCTGCCTTGCCAAAACTATTTTGGAGTGAGGACCATTTATGGCTAAGATTTATCGCATTCTCGGCAAGCGCGGCAACACTACGATTCCTTATGCGCTTCGTGTATTTCTGGGCTTCCGCCCCAATGATCTCCTCAGCTTTCGAGCCGAGAGTGATGAGGTCATCATCCGCAGAGAGAAGATCTGCGACGATTGCTGCACCAGCGAGCATCGGGCAGATGCGCCCACCTCTTCTGAGGCACTGCGCAGTTTCCTTTCCTCTCTGCCTGCCAATGTTCAGAAGGAGGCCCTCATCTATTTGAGTCTCGGGATCGCCCAGTCCAAAACCTAAGAAAAGTGAGGACAAAAGCATGAATCAGTTTCCGTATCTTTACCCGCATTCGCTATCTGAAGCAGAGCGGCTGAACGAGGAAGAACTGTGGCAGGATAACAGAGATGCAGAAGTAAGCCACACACAGCTCACAGAGATGTTCAGACATTCCGACCCCGCAGCTCTGATGGACGAAGCGGAACAAGCCCAGCTTGCAGAACTGGATGATACGGTCACAGTATACCGCGGCGTGACTACCATCAACAGCGACAACCTTCTGGCTTTGTCGTGGACATTGGACTATGAGACTGCCGACTGGTTTGCCCGTCGCTTTGATGAGGACGGCACAGTGTATAAAGCGCAGATCGATAAAGAACATATCTTTGCACTGTTTAATGGCCGTGATGAATCGGAGGTCGTGCTGGACCCCAAGTACTTGAAGGATATAACCCAGGCTCAAGAGCCTACCCAGGGCCAGGAACTATCAATGTAAAGGAGAACCTATGGGAACAAGAAGCTACATAGCCTTGCAGATCGAAGAGGACGAGTATCTCACGATATTCTGCCACTACAATGGCTATCCCGACGATAACGGTGCAATACTGGCTGAACACTACGACAAGCAAGAAAAGGTAGAATCCCTTATACAACTGGGCGACCTCTACTTCCTACGGTCGAAGCTTGAGCCCAACCCAGATCTGCCTCACAATCACAGCACCCCACAGCCCAATGTGACGATTGCTTATAACCGTGATGAGGGCTGGTCCGACTGCGAAGCCGTGCATAAGACTTTGGACGAGCTTAATGATCCAGGCGAAATCGGCATTGAGTTCACCTACATATTCACTTTTGAAGGCAGGTGGATATATTTCCCGACCGGTGAGGCTGAACTCGGTTTTCGAGATGTCAAGGAGGACTTGGACAACGATACCGTTCAGTATGGCTCATTTTTCACCGAGCATGAAAACAATATGGACTGGCCAGATAATGGTGACTTCGCCCTCGACACGGATCTACGCCTGTGATCGACCTATGATGATGTGCGGTAGAGTTAATTGCACCATTTCGGCATAAATTCCTGACCTTAATTGCACCATTGCAGACGAAAAGCCAAAGCCGTGGTTGGCCTTGGCTTTTAACTGCGCTTTATTCGTTTAACAGCCTGTCCGCTTTCACGGCGCAGGCATAGCCGGCCGGAGCGACCTTCCGCAGACTCTTCAAGGCTTTCAGTTCATCTGAGATGAAGCCTGCTCCCAAGTAAGCGGCGGAGTCAATGTCCTTTTCAAAAGGAACATTTTTGAGCAGACAGGCGACCAGGTACATAACGACCGGAACCCGCTTGGACGCCTCTTCTGCGGAGAAGTTCTCTACGTAGATATGGCTGCGCACATCACGGAGGCCTTGCAGATAAGAGACATAATCCTCTTTGCTGACCTTGCCGCGGGAGGCAATACTCACCGCAGCGTTGTATGTATCTCTGAGCGCATCCCCGGGGCCGATGTCAAGACCACGATATGCGATCTCGTCCTGCACGAGGCTGTAGTAGGTTTCCCGCACCTCGGTAAAATCCTCTGCCACTTCGATCAGAGTCATCACATCGTAAAGCTGCTTGATGATCTCCATATCCTTGTTGCTGTTCAAGAGAATGCCGGTGGTGTGCGGTGCAAACGCTGTCAGCTTGTCACCCAGGATAGATTCCACGCTGGGGATCTGCACCGTCAGATCCTCTCCATCAGTGAGAATCAGCTCGTTTTTGATGGGTTTGGCGATGAGCCGCTTGTACTTCGCATCCTCGAACAGCACATCCAAAAGGATATAGATGCTACGCTCCATGACCGGCGACTCGTAGACGAACTTGAAG
>DXUR01000751.1 GCA_019417795.1 Clostridiales bacterium
GCCGAGGGCAAGACCATGATTCTGGGCAAGAACGTGGACTGCTTCTTCGCCTGCGTGGGCGATATCGCTCCCTCTGTCAACAGCGGCGAGCTGAAATGCCTGGCAGTTTCCTCCGAGGAACGTTCTGAGTTCATGCCAGACGTTCCAACCATGGTGGAGCAGGGCTTCCCTCTGGTGTATGCATACTCTGCCCGCGGTATCATCGGCCCCGGCGACATGGACCCTGCTGTGGTTGAAAAACTGGCCGGTATTCTGAAAAATGCCATGGAAAGCTCCGAGCACAAGGAGGCCATGGATCAGATGAGCCTGCGTATCAATTACATCGGCACAGAGGAATACACCCAGATGCTCAACGATGATGAAGAACTGATGAAGAGTTATTCCAATCTGTTCGGCTGGAACTGACCGGCCGCTTCGACAAAACTCGAAAAATAGAACAGAGAAATCGAAAAACAGATGGGCGGTGCCGGAGAGGGGAGGTTCCTTGACTGGAATATCCGTACCCGGCACCGCCCCATATCATGAGAGGTGACTGCATTGAAATCAAAGCTTAGGATTCACCCTGACGTGGTGATCTCCATCATTGCAATTCTGTTCTCAGGCGTACTTGCGTATGAAATCATGGACTACCCTCAGGAGGCTCGCCTGTTCCCACTGGTATTTTTAGGATTTTTCACCCTGTTTATGGTGATTGTACTGGTTCGCGGCATCAGAAAAACGGTAGCCAAAACCGAGAACGCAGAAGCAGTGCCGGAGAGTGAATGGTGGTGCAAATGGGAGACGATCCGCAACCCACTGATTACAGCTGCTTTTATTATTGCCTATGTAGCGCTGATCGGGATTGTGGGATTCTATATCGCGTCGATCCTGTATATGTGCTCCGCCATGTACTATTTCGGTTCCAAAAGAATTGTGTTGAATGCGCTGATCTCCATTGGGACGATGGTATTTGTCTATGCGCTGATTACCTGGCAGCTGAGTGTGACCCTTCCCGTGGGGCTCATTTTCGAGGCAATCATGGGCTGAGAAAGGGGATAAAGAATGCTACACCAAATTTTAACAGGTCTGTTCAGCTTTCAGACGCTGATTGCACTGATCGTAGGCGTGTGCGGCGGCACGATTATCGGCTGCCTGCCCGGTCTGAGCGCCTCCATGGGCGTGGCTCTGCTGCTGCCCATGACCTACAGCATGGACACCATTCCGGCAATGGTTATGCTGACGGCCATTTACACCTGCGCCATTTACGGCGGATCCATTTCCGCGATCCTGATCCATACCCCCGGTACGCCTTCTTCTGCGGCAACCGCTCTGGATGGCTATACCATGACTCTTCAGGGAAAAGGACTAAAAGCTGTGGGATTCAGTACCTACAGCTCCATGATCGGCGGTGTGCTCAGCGCCATTGCGCTGTTCACCATCTCTCCGGCCCTGTCCCTTTTGTCTTTGAAGTTCAGCTCCGCAGAGTACTTTTTCATCGCTATTTTCGGTCTGACTATCATTGCCAGCGTAGCCGCTGACAATATCGTAAAAGGTCTGGCTGCCGGTGCTCTGGGACTGGTGATCGCCTGTGTCGGTTCCGATCCGCTGACGGGATATGCCCGCCTCACTTTCGGAACGCAGGCACTCCAGTCTGGCATAAACTTTGTTCCCGCACTGATCGGTCTGTTCTCTGTTTCTCAGGTAATGATCACCTCTGAGACGATCTTCCATCAGGAGAAGAAGGAATTTGCCTCCACAAAAGGCCGCTTCTGGCCTACGGCCAAAGAGGTGGCCGTGACAATGCCCACGGTGCTTAAAAGTTCTATCATCGGTATCTTCATTGGAATTCTTCCCGGCGCAGGCGGCGACATCGCCTCCTGGGTTGCCTATAACATGGCCAAGAACAGCTCCAAGGAGCCGGAGACTTTCGGCAAAGGCAATCCCATTGGCATCTGTGCATCGGAAGCAGCCAATAATGCTGTAACCGGCGGCTCCATGATTCCGCTTCTGACGCTAGGCGTTCCCGGCAGTGCGGTGGCCTCCATTCTGCTGGGCGGCTTCCTGATTCAGGGTATGCAGGCTGGTCGGGAACTGTTTACCACTGGTGCGGTCAATACTTACTCGATTATCACCGGTTTCACCGTGGCGAACATTCTGATGGGCATTTTCGGGGCCTTTGTGGCAAAGCACCTGATTAAGGC
>DXUR01000752.1 GCA_019417795.1 Clostridiales bacterium
CTGTTGGATAATCTGGAGCTTCTGGAACAGTTCGGCTTCGGCTGTGAGGATTTTGGTGACGGCGCGATTCTGGTACGGGAGGTCCCGGCAGACTTGGATGCGGCAGACACCGCCGCCACGCTGGAGGAATTTGCTCAAAACCTCCGCTCAGGCCGGAATCTGGATGAAAAACGGGAGGCGCTGCTGCACACCATGGCCTGTAAAGCCGCCATCAAGGGCGGCTGGACCAGTGACCCCGCCGAATTGAAGGTCTTGGTGGAAAAAGTGCAGAGCGGCGAGGTCCGGTATTGCCCCCACGGGCGGCCTGTGGTGGTAAAGGTCTCGAAATACGAGCTTGAAAAGCTTTTCAAGCGAGCCTGAGAGCAGAAATTTCAAACAGCCAAAAGCCACCGCCGTCGCGACGGTGGCTTTTCAACGAAAGGATACAAGCATGGATATGATTCAAACACTGGCGCAGGAGCTGAACAAGGACCCCCGGCATGTAGAGAATGTGGTCCGACTGCTGGACGAGGGCAACACGATCCCCTTCATTGCCCGCTACCGCAAGGAGCTTCACGGCGCTATGGACGACACCTCCCTCCGAACGCTGGAGGAACGGCTCCAATACCTCCGCGGGTTGGAGGAACGCCGGGATACGGTGAAAAAATCCATCGAGGAGCAGGGCAAGCTGACGGAGGAATTGGCCGCCGCCATCGACAGCGCCCAGACCTTGGCAGAGGTGGAGGATCTTTACCGCCCCTATAAGCAGAAACGCCGCACCCGCGCCACCGTAGCCCGGGAAAAGGGTCTGGAACCGCTGGCGGCATTGTTATTTGCTCAGGAGCGTGACTGTCCCCGTCCGGAGGATGCGGCGGCGGGCTTCATCGATTCGGAAAAGGGCGTGGAGACGGCAGCGGACGCTCTGCAAGGAGCCAATGACATCATCGCCGAGTGGATCAGCGACGATGCGGCCGTCCGCAAGAGCCTGCGGGAGCTGCTGGAGCGGCGGGGTACTCTGCGTTCCCTCGCCGCCACGGAGGAGGACAGCGTTTACCGCCTGTACTACGATTTTGAGCAGTCCCTCAGCCACTTGCAGGGCCACCAGATCCTCGCCATCAACCGGGGTGAAAAAGAGGAAAAGCTGAAGGTCACTGTTCTGCTGGACCGGGAGCTGGCGCTGCCGCTGCTGCGGCGCGCGGTGGTAAAGCCCGGCTCCGCCGCTATGGAGTTTGTGAAGGCCGCCGCCGAGGACGCCTATGACCGGCTCATTTACCCCTCTTTGGAACGGGAAATGCGGGCAGCGCTGACGGACCGGGCTGACGAGGGGGCCATCGGCCAGTTCGCCCTGAATCTGAAGCCCCTTCTGATGCAGCCGCCGGTGAAAGGCAAGGTCACCATGGGTCTGGACCCCGGCTACCGCATGGGCTGTAAAGTCGCGGTGGTGGACGGCACCGGCAAGGTGCTGGATACCGCCGTGGTCTATCCCACCTACGGGGAGCGGCAGAAGAATGAGGCCATCGCTACCCTCAGTAAGCTGATCGCCAAGCACGGCGTGGAGCACATCGCCATCGGCAACGGCACCGCCAGCCGGGAAACAGAGCAGATGGCGGTGGAGCTGATCCGCAAGGTCGGCGGGAACGTCAGCTATATGATCGTAAGTGAGGCAGGGGCCTCCGTCTATTCCGCCAGCAAGCTGGCCGCCGAGGAATTCCCCCAGTATGACGTAAATCTCCGCTCCGCCGTGTCCATCGCCCGGCGGTTACAGGACCCGCTGGCGGAGCTGGTAAAGATCGATCCCAAGTCCATCGGCGTGGGGCAGTATCAGCACGATTGTCCCCAGAAGCAGCTGGACGAGGCCCTGAACGGCGTGGTGGAGGACTGCGTCAACGCCGTGGGCGTGGACATCAACACGGCGTCGCCCTCCCTTTTACAGCGGGTGGCGGGGCTCAACGGCACCACGGCGAAAAACGTGGTGGTCTACCGGGAGGAAAACGGTGTCTTTACCTCCCGCGCCCAGATTAAAAAGGTGCCCAAGCTGGGGCCCAAGGCCTTCCAGCAGTGCGCGGGCTTTTTGCGGGTGCCGGAAAGCAAAAGCGTATTGGACAACACCGCCGTCCACCCGGAATCCTATGACGCCGCCAAGGCCCTGCTGGAGCTGACAGGCCACACCTTAGCGGATGTGAAGAATGGGG
>DXUR01000753.1 GCA_019417795.1 Clostridiales bacterium
ATAAAGGTGTCGAAGGGGCGGCGGATATAGTCCGTAACGCCCATGGCGTATGCCTGCTGAATGGCCTGATTGGTCTCATCGGTGGAGATCATGATGACCGGGATCTCATCGATCCACCGGAAGCGGTTCATCTGCTCCAGCACCTGAAAGCCGTTCATCTCCGGCATATTGATGTCCAGCAGCATCAGATCCACCGTCAGCTTCTTTTCCATCAGCCGGACAGCCTCCCGCCCATTTTGAGCCTCAATATAGTGATACTGCTCTCCCAGAATCTCCATCAGCATCATGCGATTCAGTTCCGAATCGTCAACGATCAAGACCGTCTGTCGTTCCATACAGCCATCCCCTCCTGCTTCCGCTTGCAAAAAAGCGTGTCAACGTCCGCTTTTTGTTTTCGTATATTCATGCACCGCAGGTCTTCGCCGCGATGTACCGCGGCGACGGCCTGCTTCCCTCCCCCGGTCAGTCCACTGCCCGGAGAAGCTCCACCGTTCTGTTGTACGCCTGCGCCAGCTGGTCGTAAAGTGCTTCGCTGCCGTCCAGCCGTCCGGCCCGCAGAAGCTCCGTCAGCTCGCTGGCCGGGGCGGTCAGATGGGAAAAGCCCATCGTCAGACACAGGCCCTTGATGGTATGCGCCGCCCGGAACGCCGTTTCCACGTCGCCCTGTTCCAGCGCTTTCGTCAGCTCCGCAAAGCTCTTGTCCTCCGGGAACTTCACGGCGAATTTCCGGATCATGGCTTCGCTGGGAATTCGCTGGGAGATCTCCTCAAAATCCGCGCCCATCGCCTGATAACACTGCTTGATCGTCATTTTTGTGCCCCCATATCTGCTGTCAGCATTTTTATGAATGCAGCATTGTAACCACCGGCTGTGCCGGTGGTTACAATGCTGTCTAATTCGTCTCCTGATTGATCTGCTTCACCTGAAAATCTGCCTCGGCCAGCTTGGTGTCCCGCCGGTCCTCGATTTGGAATTTAACGGTAAAAACTCTTTCCGTATCATTATATTCTACGGAAAAATCTTTGACCTTCAAACCCTCCGGATAGGCGTATGCACCCAGGAATTTATTTTCTCCCAGATACACCTGACCGCTGGCAAGATCCACTTTAAAAATATCCTTAGCCGGACCTTTCACATAGCCCACGCCCTGAATAAACACCGTGTTGTCGGCCTCCACCGTGCAGTAGCGCAGCTTGTCGCTGATGGCGGTGGTCAGCGTGGAGCAAAGCTCCTGGGCCTGAGAGTCCGCCATGGAAATGCGGAAGCTCCGCACCGCGGCATTGGCCCCCACTGCCACAAGGCTGCTGAACAGCAGCACGATGATCACCGTGCAGAGCATCTCCGTCAGGGTCAGGCCGTTTTGATTCCGCAGTCTTTTCATGACCCGGCCCCCGCTTTATCGTGGCTGTAATAGTAATAGCCGTTGTTTTCGTAGAGCGACACCGGGCCGGAGCCGGTTTTTTTGCCGTTCGCTCCCTCTCCGGTCAGCGTGACTGTCGGAGGATTTGCCGAATTTGTCGGTGCTGTTGCATACTTGAACATAACATTCGTGTTCCGGGTCTTGGCGTTGATCTTTTCCGCCGTGACCACAGACGTGGCCAGAATGCCAAAGGCCAGCACGGCGATCAGGATGGAGACCAGCGATTCGATCAGCGTTTCGCCCCGGTTATTTCTCAGCTTGTTCATGGGCCTGTCACCTCGATCCCTTTGGTGATCCTCTGCGGCTCCCACTTGACCGTGGTCTTGTAAATATACGAGTCGACATCTTCGCTGGAGTAGGATTCCGGAGTCTCCTCTTTCAGCGTCCCCTGCATGGTCAGGGTCATGCGGCAGTCATCCGTCTTACCCTCTTCCGACTTCAAAGACAGCTGTACCTGAATTTGGCCGTCCTTCTGTGCGGAAAAGGCGGCTGTCACCGTTCGCAGGTTGGTGCCATTGCTGACCTCCAGATCTACATTGATAGTATCTCTGAAAGCCTTGAGACTGGCGTATTTGTCTTTTTTTTCGCCATCCTCAATGCAGGCGGACAGCCATGCGCCCATGATCCCCGTGGGGTTTGTTACATTAGTGCTGTATGAGACATTTTCCCCAGTGATGTTCCCATCTGTATCTCTCACCGCAGTATGGGTTTCCGTCATGGTCCGCTCATACTTGTCCCCCGCAATG
>DXUR01000754.1 GCA_019417795.1 Clostridiales bacterium
GTGCAGATCGGTCGGAGAGGTCGTGATCGCGTCATATTCCTTGGGAGTTGTGTGAAATGCCACTGGCACATGATTATAGCCAATGCACAGCAATCCCTCCCCGCGCCGGAAGCGGGTGATCTGACGCACCTCGTCCTCCGAAAGATTGAGCTTGTCCTGAATGAGCCGCGCCTCCTGCTCCTCCATCTGCATGACGAGCTTGATGCGGCTGGCGTCCAGTATGCCCTTGCCGTAGCTGCCGCCTTCCAAGCCAAAAAGATCCTGCATTCCCTGTGTGCTTGTGACGGCGATGCCGCCAAGTCCGCGGATGGTCTTTACCATTTCCAGAATAAAGCCTGCCGCCTGCGGATTGGCCGTTGCCCCCACAAGGCTCCACAACTCGTCCGCCAGCAGAGCCGAGAGGTCGCTCTCGCAGTTCATAATGAGATCGTAGGCAACGCTGGTTGCCCAGAAGGTTCCATCAGCGATCATGTCATCAGGCATACCGGAAAGATCCAGAACGATGTACTTGTTATCGAGATCAATGTCGTTTCGGCTCGCCATCGCCGCAGCGGAGCCGGTGACATAGCGAGACAATACCACGGACAGATAGCGGGTCTCCGGGTTTTCACTCAGCGCCTCATACCAATCAGAAAGGACCGGCATAGTGCGGAAATCCCCCTTCTCATCCACAACGGAGTGATTATCAAAGGAGATGCCATAGCGCCCATAGACCTCCACCAGTGAGGAATCCAGACGGCTTTTATCTTCCTCATTCAAATCCTTTTTCTTGAGTGCGAACCAAATGATGAGCTGCGCGATCTTATCTGCCAGCACAGAATCATCCCGTGCCGCGATGTTTTTGAGCTTTGCGTAGGAATCCAGTGATTTCCGCCGAATGGCCATCAGATTTGGGCAGTCCTTGGAGGACGGTGACATCCGCAGGTACAACCCACCCAGCTTTTCACAGAGCGGGCGGAACTCATGCCCCTTTTTCGGCGCGATGATGATGACGCGCTTGCCCTGCTGCCGGAGCCGACCGCCGAGACATTGGAGCGTGACCGTCTTGCCCGCGCCAGTAGAGCCGCCGATCCACCAATTCCCATTGGTGTACTTGTAGTCATCGTAGGGGTCAAGGAACACCGGCGAACGGTTATAGAGATTCAGTCCCAAGAAGATGCCGTTGTGGTCGCTCAGTTCATAGGAGGCAAAGGGAAACGCCGCAGCCACACCGGAGGTCAGCGCATTGCGCCGCGCTTTTCGCTCAATATCCGGGTCAAGAGAGAGGATCGGGAGCGATGAGAGAAAAGCCTGCTCATTTTTGTAGTCGCAGCGCCGGGCGATCATATCCACGGACACGCAGAGCTTTTCCACCTCTGTCGCCCGCTGCTCCAGCGTTTCCGGATCAGGCGCCGTGACCTCGATGAGCGTGTGCATATAATAAAAATCCTCACCCTGCCGGTTCATCACATCCTTGAGGTAAAGGCCGGAGCTGATGGCACTGTCCAGTTCTTCATAGTCCTGACGGGTATCGCCCACCTCTCGCATACGGGATCGGTTCATCATTGTTGTCTGCGAGATCTTAGAGAGGATCTTCTCCTTTGATTGCCGCTTGACAAGGAAGCTCATGTTGATCCCCTCGCCAGCCTCTACCAGCGGGGCGAGCCAGCAGGAGCCGACGGTGGTGGTATAGCCATATCCTGTGATATAAAGGTAGGTATGGTACACGCCGTCCACAACGATGTAATCCTTGCTTTTGGTATCAACTGTGGTGGGTGAGAGAATATCAAGGATCGTGGTGGAGCCTGCCTCCAATTCAGTAAGATCCGGCTTCTCTTCACCGAAAATCACACGCTTCAAAAGCGGTCGGTTAGGCTGTTCAACTTCACTCGACTTTTTCTTGCGAGGTTGTTCAGGAGGCACCCTCTTTAACGCCGTCCTCTTTTTATTGGGTGGTTGCTTTTTCATTGTCGTATCACATCCTGTTGCAGTTATCAGATTGAAAACAAATGCGCCCTTCCTTTCGGAAAGACGCATTTGCAGGTATATTTTGTTGTTTGTTGTTTATAAAATCTCTTGAATTAGGAATCCACGCCAAAAATATGAAACATGTAGTTCTTTCGTGCGTCAGCCAAATGGTAAATGTAGACCATTTCACCCTCGATTTTATAGACGCACACATAT
>DXUR01000755.1 GCA_019417795.1 Clostridiales bacterium
TTCGTGAAGTACGCGTAGTTGGCGTTGTAGTCGTAGGCGCAGTAGATCGTGATGTTCTCGATCATCAGGCCGCGCTGCTTCGGGATGATGACACCCGACGCGTACTGCCAGTCCGTGAAGTCGTCGTTGAAGCTCACGTACTGCTTTTCCGTCGTGTCGATTGGAATGAAAATACGGGCGGTGCAACAGCACCGCCCGCTTGCGACGAATGAGAATTGGGGGTTCGAGGCTGATTTAATTGCTGGAGCAGTCCGTCTCATTCGTACAAAGATTCTCAAAGCATGTTCTGACAAGCTGCTCATTCTTCTTGTTTTTGAGAATTCCGGGTATCAGAGCCATGGTCAAGAACCATAGCCACGTGACAAATCCATTCATAAGCACACTGCGAGGCCATCCGCCCAAATAAAGTGGTGTTTCCACCCAAGCGAGTGCTACCAACAAATAAATCCACAATGCCCAGGAATGGACAAATCTTCCTTCCAGGATTGTATGTCCACCGCGATCTTGCAATGTCCCTCTAAAAAATCTACGTGGAAACATATCATAGCCGCTGACTGCAACTGCCCATATTTTCTGCTGCTTGATACGGCCGTAAAGGCCGTGCTTTCCGCAAAACGGAATCATGTTCAGCAAGAGAAACGGCTCTAAACGATACTGCCCTTGCATCTGCGCGCGCAGCTTTTGTGTAGTCTCTTCCATAGTAAATGGGATTTCATAACGTAATAATCTCATGGTAATATCGTTATCGTCCTTTCCGAGAACGGTCGTTGATTGGAACAACCCAAGTATAAGTGATCAATGCATGGAAGTCTATGCCAAAAGCAGGAGCTATTGATTAACCATTTATAGTGGAAGAAGAGACTTCGCCTGATACCAGTATACATGTACCACCAACTGCTACGCCCCATCCTTGCAAATCCCAAACAACAGACGCATCCGGATAATACACAACCCCAAGTGATGATCCGGGATCACCTGCTTTGAATTCCTTTTGTGCCGCATCAATAGAGAAACTAACCCCCAAACCACCACCGAATCCAGCAGTAATTGCAAGTGCTTCATTCCCGCGGCTATCTGTAACTCGCGCAACAGATACCGATCCTGCGATTCCCCAGGCAGCCGAAACAGAGCCATATGTTCCAGTGACACCTTTTGGCTCCGGTTTCTTCTCATACCCGCCGATGTTTTCCCACGCATCATGTGTCCAAACACCATTTGCATAATAGCATTTTCCATCTTCATCGCTAAAATTTATAGGATTATTGGTACAATACGCAAACATGTTGCATTCGAGGAACTCGGCAACATTAGTCGCTACGACCCCATCCGCATTGATGAACCGGCAGTTGGCAAAGTCATAGTACCGGCTCTGGAGGTAGTAGAGACGCGTTTCGCGGTCGTAGTAATCGCCGCGGTAGCGCAGGGGATTGATATGCCCGATGAAGCTGGCGGAAGTGTTCTTCTTTCCGTCTTTATCGTGCACGGAGTAGTTGCCCCACGCGCCGTAGGCGCTGCGGCGCAGCGTGATACAGCAGACAACGATAATGATCTGTGGTTGTGTGCTGACGGTTGTTCGCATCATAGTGACCACTTATCCATTTTCCTGCGGGCGGTGCAACAGCACCGCCCGCTTGATGAATTTCCTATTTACAGGGCGGGACTTTTCGCTTTTTTGTCACTCGATAAGGCCCCTTAACGCTGCACTGGCCATGGTAAAAGCGCTCTTCCGTATAGCCGGTCAGATATCCATCTTTTACCGAAAAAACGCGGCGGTGATGTTCGTGAATCCAGGTCCCTGCAACCGCCGCCTCCCGATACCAATTATCTATAACCTGATCCGGCAGATAGCGAAACGTCTCTCGGGTCATGTAGGAAACCTGATCTGCCTTCGGAGTAAGTAAATAATACTCATATATTTGAATTCTGCTATTTTCGTCATACCGGCAGATGCTTATCGTATTTGCACTGTTATTTCTTATCTCCACCCCCAGCGTCACTCCTGCACCGTACAAAATATACTCCTCTAAGCAGTGCATGTGCTTGACCGTGATCAAGCGGTCCGATGCATCAAAGCCGTATATATGAGAAAGTCTTTCCTCCGGCGGCCGCTTCTTGCAAAGGCGGCCACGTTTTGTGTTGCCGAGCCAGAGATCTTCCGTCA
>DXUR01000756.1 GCA_019417795.1 Clostridiales bacterium
GCTGCCGTCAGGCAGGTCAGCCTCCAAGGCGTAATAGGAGATGTACACAAGCTGTGCCCGCAGGAAGGCGGCACTTTGCAGCATGGCAGCGTCACCGTCGGTCAGGACACCGGCGTTCACGGCCCGGAGCAGGGTATCGGACAGATCCTTGTTGGCAGCGGAACTGTATCCCATGGCGCGGAGCACGAATTCCGTGTACTGATAGGCGTTGACAGCCCCGGCGGGCTTGAAGGACGTGGCTGTGTAGCCGTTCGTATAGCCCTTTTCATAGGCGTAGCCCACATAATGCTCCGCCTGAGAACCTTTCTCAATGTCCTTGAATGGCGTAGTTCCAGACCAGGCCAGCGCCTGCTCATCCTCGCCCAAGACCCGGATGAACATGATGAGGGCCTGAAGGCGGGTGGGGGCAGCCTCCAGATCAAAGCCCTCGCCGTAGCCGGTGAAAGTGCCCTTGAACAGATGCAGGGACTTCAGGGCGGCGGCCATGGCGTTGTAGTCCGGCCGGTCGGAATAGGAGAAGGCGTACTGCCCCTGATAGTCCACCACCGCGGTTTCGGAGGTGACGGTATAGGCGGCGGTGGTGTCCTCGGCGGTCAGATAGCGGTGGTTGGCGGTGAGATTCGTCCCGCTGGGAACCACAGCTCCGGTGGTAACATCCACCACAGCGCCGGATTTATAGGTCACGCGCCCGCGGCCGGCCAGCAGCAGAACGCCGGTGCCTGTGACGCCGTGAAGCGTGTCACCCTCCTTGAGGCGGGTCTCCTGCCAGGTGGCAGTTGCCTCGCCTACCTCACCGTTTTTCAGACGTTCGGCCAACTCTTTGCCCGACTGCTCCAATGCCTGATCGATTTTTTTCTCTGCACGTTGGGAAAATTCGCCGTTCAAGTAAGAAAGAGATGCCAGCGGATCTCCCGCGTCCCCAGCGGCGCCGACCCAGACGGCAGAGGCCAGAAGCGCGCATACGGATAGGAACAGGACCAGCTTTTTCATGGGGAGTTCCTTTCTCAGTGATTGGCGATGCGGTAACTCAGGGTCAGAAGGCTGTCGGCAAAGTGAATGTTTTCAAACTGAACATCCGGATTGGGGCTGGACAGCTCCACATTGGTAAAGTTCCAGAAGCCCCGGATCCCAAGGTCGATCAACCGGTTGGCGGTAGCCTGTGCCACAGCCTGAGGAATGGTCAGAACAACAACGTCCACGGCGTGGCGCTTGATGTAGGACTCCAACTCATCGGTCGAATAAACGGGGATGCCGTTGATCTGTGTATCGATCACATCGGGAGAGACGTCAAAGGAGGCGTCCACGGTGAAGCCGGTGTTTTCAAAGGGGAAGTTGTTCAGCAATGCGCGGCCCAGGTTGCCGACACCGATCATGATGAGATGGTGATCGTTGTCCACGCCCAGAATGTGACCGATCTCGGAACGAAGTTCTTCAACGTTGTATCCATATCCCTGCTGGCCAAACTCACCGAAACAACTGAAATCCTGACGGATCTGAGAAGCGGTAATATTCATTTCCTGCCCCAGAGAGTGGGAGGAAGTGCGGACAATGCCGCGGTGATAAAGATCGGTTAGCTGCCGGTAATACCGGGGAAGCCGACGAATGACGGCGTCCGAGATATTTTCTTTTTTCATGATTTGATCCACCTGCTTTGAAAAAATATGTTATCACTATTTTAAAATAAAATGCCGGACTTGTCAAATTTTTTAACAATCTTTGCCGGGATAAAAATTTTTTGCAAAGAAAGGCTTTACATGACCGAAAAAATCTGTTATACTATCGAGCGACATGTGAGTGGAATATCTCTTGCCGGAACAATCAAATATGCGCCCGTAGCTCAGTTGGATAGAGCGTTAGACTCCGACATTTCAGGCGTCTCCAGTTGAGATATGGCGCAAAGCGTTGCCGCACCTGCGTTTGCGGGAACGGCAGAGAAAAAATAGTTAGTTGTTGACTACTATTTGACTACTATCGCAGAAACCCACAATCAAATACGCGCCCGTAGCTCAGTTGGATAGAGCGTTAGACTCCGACTCTAAAGGCCGCTGGTTCGAATCCAGTCGGGCGTACCAAAAAGGATGATTTCTTATGAAATCATCCTTTTTTATTGTATAAAGAAAACCACCGGCAATGCCGGTGGTTCCAAAAAGCTTTAGC
>DXUR01000757.1 GCA_019417795.1 Clostridiales bacterium
GCAGTCTAATTGACGGAAAGTTTGGTTAAAAGTTTGACTTTTTCACAACTAAAGTTTGCTATGAAAATGATTCAAAATGAATTATAATAAAAGCAGTACAGCGAGAACAGATAGGGTGAAAGCCATGGACGAAAGAGAAAACGTGATATATCCACGTCCTCAAAAAGAATTAGTCTGTGTGATGGAGAACGCGGAAGAAGAGGGACACCTGCTGGAAACCATCTTAGAAGAGTTTGCAGAGCACCCTTTTTCCATGCCCGCCTTGTGGGCCTGCAGGGGGTACTTTCATCAGCTTGATATGGAGGATTGCAACAGCCACCCAGCGTTGCTGCCGATGCTTGCCCTGCTTTCGGCCATGGGGGGAGACCTGGATAAGGCAAAGGATTATGTGAGCATGCTGGGGAACATGCCACGGCACTGGAATCTGCAAGACTTTCATGAAAGAGATTATTATCGGATCAACACGGAACTGGTCATGCCTTATACAAGCGACGGAATGTTCCTGCGAATTATGTTCTTCCTGGTAAAGGCAGGCATGGTGCCGGTCAGATCGCTTACACTGTCCGCCTGTCGTCCCAGTATCTTGAATGGATTCCGGGACTTTACAAGATTTGGCCCACATCTGAAACGGTACAAAGATACGATAACCGAGATGGCTCATCAGTTATACGGCAGCGTGGGAAAGAATGTATATGAGATCCTGCTGGCGGAATGGTGCTATCAAAATAATGATTGCTTTAATGCACTAATCCTTGTGACCGGAACAATTCCGCTGATCGAGCGGGAGAGCGATATGCGCTGCTTGTTTGTGGCGCTGGCATTACAGATGAGGATCCTGCTCATGAACGGGCAGGCAGGATCGGCCAAGCCGCTGGTCGAAAAGATCCGGAACCGTATTCATGAAACGGGCTGGGAGGAACTGACCTCCAGCTTAAATGCCCTGGAATGTCTTGCGGCCTGTTATGATGGGCAGCAGGAGACGATCATCAAGTGGCTTGAAAAGACCGCCCCGGATGAAAACGGTGACATCTATATGATGGATATGTTTGCGTGGCTGGTAAAAGTACGCTGTTACTTGCAGGTGGGGAAAAATATGGCCGCCTACGTTCTGGTCAAGCAGCTCATTGCCCTCCTGGAGCCTGGAAAGCGGCGTATGGATCTATGCGAGTGTCATATGCTTCTGGCCATCATCTACTATAAATCCGGCGATCAAGACCGCATGTGTGAGGAACTTGAAACAACCCTGACAATGGCGAAAAAATACCGGTATATCCGACTGCTGGCGGACGAGGGGATCTGTATGGTGCAGATGCTGCCCGTCTACCAGCGGGAAAAGGGTGCGGATGCCTTTACCGACCAGATCATAGAGCTGGCCGGGAGCGTGAGCCGGTACCTCCCCAATTATCTGAAAGGGCCATCGGAATACTACGAAACACTGACCGAAACAGAAAAAAAGGTGCTGCGGATGATGGCATTGGGAATGAGCAACGATGAGATCGCGGAAAAACTGGGCCGGAAAGCGGGCACGGTGAAGTTTCACAGCAATAGTATTTTCCGAAAACTCCAAGTACCAAATCGGCAGCAGGCAGTCAACCGTGGGAAAACGATCGGCCTGTTGTAGCATACGGCGGCTGTGAAATACTGAATATAAAATAGCTTGGCGAATGACTTATGATGAGGGGCGCGCCCCTCATCCCGTGGGTACCCACGGGATGATACCATTCTGAAAAACGGACCAATCAGGAGAAGGAGGAACCATACCCATGAGAAAACGCATCACAAGCCTGTTTCTTGTGCTGGCGCTCTGCCTGACGCTGCTGCCCACGACGGCACTGGCGGAGGAAGCAGGCGCAGCGCAGGAAACACAGGACAGTACCGAGGTCGGTGATGGCTACACCATCGAAGAAGATACCGCCGTGCAGACCGGAACCGGCGCGGCGGCGACCGGGGAGGTCTGTCGGATCTCCAGCGCGGACGACCTGGAAGCCTTCTCCAAGCGGGTGAACGGCGGTGAAAGCAGCCTGAACGCCGTGCTGGTGAAGGATATTTCGCGCAACGAGAACTATTCGTGGACATCGATCACGGGCTACACCGGCGTCTTTGACGGAAACGGCCATACGATCACCCTTAGGGTGGGCGGTAGCGGAGCGAACAACG
>DXUR01000758.1:0-432 GCA_019417795.1 Clostridiales bacterium
AGGTAGATGCACAGGAGCAGCCGGAACAGGAAGCCCCACAGGACAAAGACACCTTTTCCATTTATCAGATAAAAGGCGGGGACGAAACAAGAGATTTGCGCTTTGAACCTTACGACCGTCTGACTGCCACAGGACACCGGGTAGACGCGAAAAACTATACACTTGTCTATTCCGCAGAGCTTACGCCGGGGACTTCCCTTGAAGATATTTACACCCGCTTTAATATCGACCACCCGAAAGATTTTAAGGGACACAGCCTTTCCGTTTCCGACGTGGTGGTGCTTCATCAGAACGGGCAGGACACCGCCCACTATGTAGACAGCTTTGGTTATAAGGAAGTGCCGGAGTTTTTCAAGGAGCAGGAAAAAGCCCTCATTCCCGACGACTTGGAAACAGGCGAAACAATCAAAACACCGAGGGGGACTTTCTATG
>DXUR01000758.1:442-2154 GCA_019417795.1 Clostridiales bacterium
CCCGCCATGAGCCGCGAGCAAATGGAAGCTGCCGGATATGGATTGCACCACCAGTCCGACGATGGAAAATATCTGATTATGGGGAACGGTACAAGGGCTTTTGCTGTTCCCGTTCAGCCGGAAAACTATCTGAAAGCTGCCGAGCAGACCACCGAGCAAAACTACAACATGATTGACGGGCAGATAAACAACACCCCGACCGTCGCAGAATTGGAAGCAAAGGTAAAGACAGGAGAAACCATTTCCCTTGTTGACCTTGCGGAAGCTGTCAAGGCTGACAAGGAACGCGGCAAGGCAGCAAAAACGGAAAAGAAGCCCTCTATCCGGGCGCAGCTTAGAGCAGACAAAGAAAAAACCGCACAGAAAAAAGCGGCAAAATCAAAAAATCACGAATTGGAGGTATGAGCATGATTAGACTGACCGTTGAAGAAACAAACCTGTTGAGCATTTACAATGAGGGCGGTAAGCGCGGGCTTATGGAGAACATCAACGCTGCGCTGCCGTTTATGGACGAGGATATGCGGGAACTGGCGAAGCGCACCCTTGCGAAAATTGCACCTCTGACAGAAAATGAGTATACGGAGCTTGCCATTTTCGCCGCTGATGAGGTATGACCGGGCTAAAGCGGCTTACGCCGCCCCAAAGCCGGAAAGTCAACAGCCTTGTAAAAAAGGAGTGCTGCAACTGCGATAACGGACACTGTATTTTACTGGACGACGGGGAGGAATGTGTCTGCCCGCAGCTTATTTCCTATTCTCTTCTATGCAAATGGTTTCAGACCGCCGTACTTCCCTTTGATAAGCTGCTGTATGCAGAGCTTTTCAAGACCGAGGATAAAAAGCGTTGTACCGAGTGCGGAGCTTCTTTTGCGTCCACCTCTAACAGCGTCAAATACTGCCCGGACTGCCGGAAGCGTATTACCCGCAGACAGACAGCGGAGCGCATGAGGAAACGACGCGCCCTTGTTACGCAGTAGGGGCAAAAAAAGCCTTGATTTACAGGGCTTTCCGGGTGTGAAAATGACGCGGCAAGGGTTTTATACCTTTTCCCTCAAAAATGGCGTTCTACTGCGTAACATTTTATCGCTGTACCCATAAGAAAGCCGGGGCGCGGATAGTCTTTACCGACTGTCTGCGTCCCGGCTTTTAAAACTTCAAAACCACTTTGTTTTTTCATCTCTGAATTGTGGCATATCATTTTGGGCGTATGGATTATAGGTATTGAGATTACAACCAAATTCTTTCAACTCCATTATTTTGTTATTTTCCGTCCATACTATTAAAGAAATTCCGTCAAATTCTTCAATATTACCATTATTCATTTTGTTTTTGAAATACCATTCTACAATAGTTTGATTTTCCTTATGAAAAAATTGTTTAATATCCCACACTAAGACTTTTCCACGAGTATTCCATTCATCAAACCAATGTTTTACTGTTTTTCGACTTTCATACTTAGGACTCCAACTTTCAGTGTAAATCACATCTTCTGTAAAAATACTATCAATCCCTAAATCTTGTTGTTTTAGCCACATATCAAACCATAAATGAATAATTCTTTCTCTTTCATTCATAACTTTTAAATCCTTTCTCTATATTGATTTGAGGGGTTGCACTCTTATCTGCGGTAAGTAAACGGTATATCGTAAGGGGGATATACCACGTAGCAACGACAAGCCGCCATATTAAAATGCCCCCGCCGATAATGCCGTC
>DXUR01000759.1 GCA_019417795.1 Clostridiales bacterium
GTCCATTCCAGCCTCTAGGAGCGTAGTGGCGAAGGTGTGGCGGAACATATGCGGGTGAATTTTACGGATGCCTGCTTTCTCAGCCACACGGTCAACGATTTTGCCGTAGTGGTCAGGACTGATAGGCCAGCCAAAATCATTGATAACGATAAAATTTTTCCCGCGCAGCTTTTGCAGGGATTCCCGGTACGATTCCCACTTTCCGTCCATGCAGGTCTGCCAAGCACTGCCCATACGGTGCTTTTGTGCAAGCCACTGCTCCCGGTATGTTTTCAGATATTCCATAAATTCGGGTGCTACATCTATGTCACGGACGTTGTCCTCTTTCGTGGTCGTTAGGTGATAGCCTTTGTTCACAATGAGCAGTGACTTATCCACATGGACGGTGCAGTGGTCGAAGTCGATATCTTCCCATGTCAGCCCGGCCAACTCGCCGCGCCGCATTCCTGTATTCAGCAGTCCCATGACGATGACTTGCTCCAGCGTGGAACAGCGCGGCAGCACCTTGAAAAGTGCTTCTACTTCTTCCGGGTGCAGGCAGTCTACCGGGCGGCTGCGCGTACCTTTAACCGCGAGTGTTTGGGTATCGTTGTCTATGCCGTACTCGCGTTCGGCATATTGCATTACGAGCCGCAGAAAGATGGCATACTCCTTGATAGTTTTTCGTGCAATCGGGCGGTGATCCAGTTCAATATGAAACAGCTTTTCGGGCTTACATTTGAGAGCTGCTGCAATTTCCTGTGCTGTTTTTAGTGTGGTACGCTCTCCGCGGAACACTCGCTCTACAGATTTTGTCTGTATGGAACATTGTGCTGCAATTTGGGGACAGGACAGTTTCTTATATTGCTTTGCGTTGGGTTTCAGCACTGCATACCCTTTCACGCTGCGCACATCGGCCTCACCCAGCAGATCCAGAAACTTCTCGCATTCGCGCTTATTTACCTTTGAAATCGGCATTTCTGCAAATGTCGGGCTGATTTCACAGATTCGCCGCAGCATGGTTTCCTTACCTGCTGTGGTGTTGGCTTTATTCTTGTGCTGCTCGTAGTCGCCCTCCAGACGAACGGAGGGATCGAGCATCGATTTTTTGGAATCAATGTATGCTCTTGCTGCATCTCGAAAAGGCGTGTTTTTGCCATCTTTTTCATCGTTGGCTTTCTGCTGCTCTGCGCGTTCAAAAACGAGTGCGGCTTCAATGGCAGCGTTTTCACGCTGGCGGTGGGTTTTCAGTACAGTGGGGTCAAAGTCAAAGCGCCCATATCGCCGCACCCTTTTTCCATGTACGGTCACATTAGCGGTCAGTACATAATAGGGGGCGCTGCGTTTGGGAATCATAAGTTTTGCCGATGCCATTATTCCGATTGCTCCGTTTTATTGTTGTAGTAGGCCGCCAGCTTGCCAAGGTTAATGTACCACTTAACACCGGACTGAAATGCAAGGTCCGGATTCTCGCGGCAGACACGCCGAAGATAATATGGCGGCAGATTCATAATCTCACTTGCCTGTTTGATGCTGACAATCTGCGGCAGGGGTATTTTTTCAATTTCGCAGGTGGATGCCTGCAGCGGCATTTGCACAGGTTCTTTCATCGTTCTTCACACTCCACATAGTAAATTGGTTTTCGGTTGTGGCGGCGCAGCAAGCGTGCGTCCAGCCCCGTCAGATAGAGTTCATATTGCAGATTGGTTTCGGTCGTAATCAGTACGGCACTGTAATTTTGCAGAAAGCGTAGAATGCGGTACAGCGTTGTAATGTCGTGGCTCAGTCGGTCAAGGCTCTGCACCATGACGGCGTTGACGCGCCCCTGCTGCACGGCGGTGAGCATGGCGAACAGGGAGGGACGCCAGAATTCGGTGCCGTACTTCTGCTCCATGCAGGAGTTGACGATGATGTAGCCGCGCCGGTCGGCTTCACGCATGACTTCTGCAAGCTGTTCTTCCAATGCGGGCAGGTTCGGAGCGGCACTGCGGGCAAACGCCCATACTTTGTATTCTGTCATGGCGGCACCTCAGAATTGATCCATCAGGGGTAGCCGCACATCAAATCGCGGCTTGCCAAAGGATGCCCGCGTGAAGCGGTCACCGACAAAGCGTTCCAGCCCGCAGTTGATGAGTTCTGCGTTCAAATCACATTCGGTGGTAATCAGGTAGACAT
>DXUR01000076.1:0-4962 GCA_019417795.1 Clostridiales bacterium
ATGTGCGGGTTTGCCATAGTCTCAGCCCTCTGCCAATGAAAAGGCAGAGGGCTGAGATTTAATCTACGGGTTTATATTTCGTCACAGTTTTCAAATGGGTTTCGGGGTTTCCGTTCAAGACAAGATCTGCATATCCATTTGGCCCAAGATTTTATCCGCATCCCCGGTTTGCTTACTCATTGAATTCCTCCATTTCTGCGATATTTGGGCCTTCCGGCGCGGCAGGCTGACCGTCTATCTCCGAGTCAGCCCGGCACGCTCCAAGTTCCTCCAGCCCCAGCAGCGCGCCACGGGGTATCCTCGCTTCCGGCAACTTGGCTCCGGGAGAGCTTTGAAGATAGACGCGGTAGCTGTTGCCGATCAAAAATTTTTGGCGCCGATCCAGCAGGAGGTCATGCGCAGTGCCGGAGTCATCCATCAGGCGGATACGTTGGTGCCCTCCTATGGGCGCCCGCCTGATGGCAATACACACGCCCTCCACCGCTTCATAGGATCCCTGGCGAATCGCTTGAAACAGCAGAATACATCGAACGACCATACAGGATGCTAATAAGGTGCTGAGCGTCAGAAGCGTTGGATCGTGCAGGGCGATGCGGACGGTAAGCCCTATTAGGAAAATGACCGGCCCTGCGGCGGCAGATAAGAGCCACCGCCGCAGGATCGGAGCAGGCCAGTTTTCAAACCCGCTCATGCACAGGCCCTCTCAAAGATGACCTGCTTGCGAAGATAGAGATTGGCAACCGCCGCTGTCACAGACTGACAAGCTGCGGCAGTCCGCATTTCCGATACGATGTTGTCGCTGGTCGTTTCCTGATCGCCGTACAACAAATCAAGCATTTGCAGGTCGCTGGCGGTATCCGGGACGCCGCGTTCCGCGCATCGAACCAACTCCGCCGTGGATAGAGGTGTGTGGCCGCTGAGCGCCATAACGCACCGCTCCGGCTCCGTGCGCCGATCTCGCCGAAAGAGTGTCGCAGCCAGTGCGGGAGCGGTCCCGCTGCGCAGCAGTTTTAGAAAGGTCACCACCTTCAGGGGAAAGCTGCTTGAAATGGGAACAACATAAAGCCCGCCGAGAAGGTCATAGAGCGCGTCAAAATCCGTCGTGCCGCTGCCCTTGGCAACAAGCCCCCGTGTTACGAGCCGGTCAAGGCAGTCTGAAAAGCTGCGTCGAGGGAAAAGCTCCATTCCGTTGGAGAGCTGTTCATAGAAGTCCTCTGCACGCTGCCGGTCTGTCAGCCGCCAGCACAGGGCCGTCCAAAGCGCCATCTCCTGCGGGTCCATTCCAAACTCATGGTGATCCATGAGGATGACCGGATAACGCCGCCCCTTATCGTGCCGGCAGCGGAAATGTCCCAATGCCGTATAAAGTGTTTTTTCTGCCATACGAATTTCCTCCTTATGCACTCTTGAGATCCTGTTCCGTGCAGGCGATGTAGAACTCCCGCACGAGCCGCTCCCGGCGCAGCTTTTCCGCCGCCCGTGAGATGCAGGCTCCGATGTAGTTTGGTTTCTTTTGATATAGCTTGGCGATATCCGCACAGCTGTAGCCTCTGACCCGCAGCTCCATCGCTTCGATCCCAAGCCGGGCGGTGCCGTGGTAGCGGTTTTTGAAATGGGAAAGCAGGGTAGAGGAGGAAACGTCAGAGATCAGATCCTCCGTATGAAAAGAGCTGACCGGCTCCGGCACCCCCATCTCGGCAAATGCGTCCAGAGATACCAGCGGCAGATTTTTTCGCGCGGATTGGATCTCTCGGCAGCGATCCAATAAATGATTCCGAATCACGACCTTGGCATAAGCGGGGAATGACCCCATTTCCTCCCGGTATGAAACCGACGCGCGGCAAAGTGCGATACAGCCTTCCTGATATAGATCATCATACCCCATGCCGTCCACCGTCTCATTGGTCTTGATGCTGCGGCGAAGCACCTGTTCCACCAGCGCAAGGTGATCCTCCACTCTCCGGCACTGGAGATCGTTCAGAGTGAATTTTACGTTCATAAGTTCCCTTCTTTCTAATGTTTGCTATGCTGCTTTGACTGCGGCGGCGCGAAACCTACGGCTGAGCGCAATGACCTCGTCACAGCGCGCAGCGGAGAATTTAGCGATATGCGCATCCTCGGCGGGAAGCCCCATAGACAGCTGCAGCAGGCGGTAGGCTTCTTTTCGGCTCATGATGCCATTCTTCCAGAGACTGTCCAGGGCCACATGCGCATCGTGCCGCTTTTTCCGCAGGGCTTTATCCGCCAGCGTCCCCATGGGCAGCATCGTTTTCCGGTGCGCGGCCACATAGCAGTCACAGGCGGGATACCGTCCGCAGACATAGTATTTGGCATCCGGGTCCGGGGCCTTGTCACCGTAGACCACGCTGGCCGGGCGAAGATACGCCCTGGAACCGCAGACAGGGCAAGTGATGTTGATTCGTTTCATGCGAGATCTCCTTTCTATTTCTGGTGTTTTGAAGCGAGGGTCAAAGTGATGAAGCTGTGAGGTATTCCATCGGACACTGCTCAGAACTGCTCATTTCCCAGGTCAGGTATCTGGAAAAGAGGGATGAGAAGGCGTCCTTGCTGAGCGTTCCGATACAATCGCCCGGATCGATCCGCTCTCCGGTTTCTTCTTCAAACTCCCGAACGCCGACGAGCAACGGCGCGCCATCCTGTCGGATCGCCGCGAGACAGCCGGAGCGGTCAACCTTGCAGGGATGTGGGCACGGCCCACAGGGGACATAAATGGCGTTACGCCAGTTTCCTTTGCAGCTGAACAGCAGTTCATACAGGTTTCGTTTGATTTGATCCATGGGAGCCTCCTTAAAAATCCCTCGTAGTATTACGCGCCGCTCAAGGGGGGTATCGTCCCCTTAAAATTTGAACTTTTTGTAAAGAATAGAAAAAGCGGCCCGCATATAGCAGACCGCTTGACAGTTTCAGAAAATTGCGTATAATATAAACAAGATTATCATAATATGATTTATCATAAATCAATCGCAGATGCTGGAGGTGGCACAGGTGAACTTTATCGGACGAAAAGAAGAATTGAATACGCTGGAAAAGGAATTCCGCCGGGATGGCAGCTTTGTTGTGATCTATGGCCGGCGCCGTATTGGAAAGACGACCCTGATCAAAGAATTCATCAAAGATAAACAGGCATTTTATTTCCTTGCGACGGAGGAAGTGGAGTCCCAGAGCATGAAGCGTCTTGCCGGCGTGGTAGCCCGGGTCACTGGAAATTCCATGCTGCAGAGGGTCACTTTCACGGACTGGCTGGATCTGTTCCGGGAGATCGCTAACTACCGTCCGGAGGAAAAGAAGGTGCTGGTCATTGACGAGTTTCCGTATTTGGTCAAGACAAACGCGGCCTTTCCGTCCATTCTGCAAAATGCCTGGGACGAGATCCTGAAGGACCGTAATATTATGCTGATCCTCTGCGGGTCACTGCTCAGTATGATGCAGAAGCATGCCCTCTCTCACGATAGTCCGCTCTATGGCCGGCGCAGCGCGCAGATCCGCTTGAAGCCGCTGTCTTTTACAGATCTCTATGCCGTGCAGGGGCAGCCGTTCTCTCAGGCCGTGGAGCAGTATTCCGTAACGGGCGGTGTTCCGAAATATCTGGAGTTTTTCGAGCCGGGGGAAGACCTCTACCGTCAGATTCAGGAAGTCGTGCTTTCCAAGAATGGATTTCTCTATGAGGAGCCGAACTTCCTGCTGAAAGACGAGGTACAGTCCGCCAACAGCTATTTTTCCATCATTCGCGCCATTGCGGACGGCAACCACAAACTGGGCAAAATTGCGGGCGCTCTGGGCATGGAAACCTCCTCACTGACGCCCTATCTCTCCACGCTGATCGATCTGGACTTTTTGAAAAAGGCAACGCCGATCACGGAGAAGAATCCGGAGAAGTCCCGAAAGGGGCTCTACTTCATTTCAGATAATTTTATCCGCTTCTGGTTCCGTTATGTCTATCCCTACAAAGGGGAGCTGGAACTGGACAATCAGCAGATCGTTCTGGACGAGTTGGAGAAGGACTTTATTCAGAAATTCGTTGCCTTCTCCTACGAGGACGTCTGCAAAGATATCTTTGCCGCCCTGTGCCGGAGCAAGGCGGTGGACTTCGTGCCCTCCCGCATCGGCTCTTACTGGCTCAATGACATCAACGGCGATACGGAGATCGATGTGATGGCGGTAGATCACCAGAAGAAGCAGGTATTCGCCGGGGAATGCAAGTACCACAATAAGCCGGTGGATGCAACGGTCTATTATGAACTGGAGGAGAAGGTAAAAAAGTCCGCGGAACTGCGCACGGCTTTCCCTGGGTATAAGGTGCTGTACGGTCTGTTTTCCAAGAGCGGCTTCACACAGCGGATGCTTGACCAGGCCGAGGGGCGGGATGATATTCTGCTGATTCAAGAAGACCGCATTTTATAAATAGCCGAAGCGGCTGCACACGGCTTTCCCTGCATAGTCTGCTTCTTTTGTGTGCATTAAAACGCATTAGGGAATACGCAAGGACTAACGCTTGACTTTTTGTGTATAATAGAATATGATTGTATTGCAAACCAATACAATCATATTTGAAAGGAGTGTTTTTATGGCTACAAGTGTTATGCAGGTGCGTGTTGACGAAGATCTCCGCGCTAAGGCTGCCGCTGTCTACGATGAACTCGGCATCGACCTTCCTACCGCTATCCGAATGTTTTTGAAACGCTCTGTCGTGGTAAATGGCGTTCCCTTTTCCATGACTCTGCCCAAGCAGGAATACAGAGCTGAGCGGGCGATCCGCGCCGTGCAAAGCCTGAGTGAAGCCGCACAGCAGAACGGCACGGCCGATATGTCGCTGGATGAGATCAATGCTGAAATTGCAGCGTCCCGGGCTGACCGTGCGTCAAGAAATGCTCGGAACGGAGCGTAACCATGAAATACTATGTTGTACTTGATACGAATGTAGTGGTTTCCGCTCTGTTTAAC
>DXUR01000076.1:5062-9638 GCA_019417795.1 Clostridiales bacterium
CATGAAATACTATGTTGTACTTGATACGAATGTAGTGGTTTCCGCTCTGTTTAACATTTCCTCCGTTCCCGGTATTATTCTGCAAGAAGCTCTTGCGGGGCGTGTAATTCCTCTGCTGCATGAGGATATTCTGGACGAATACAACGATGTTCTGCACCGCCCTAAATTTAAGTTTGACCGCCGGGACATCGAAATTGCGCTGACAGGTTTGATTAAGCGAGGTATCTTTTTGGATGCTGCCACGATTGAGGACTATGTCCCCGACCCCGATGATGCAATTTTCTATGAGGTGGTTATGGAAGCAAGAGAAACTATCGACGCTTATCTTGTAACCGGCAACATCAAGCATTTCCCGGTCAAGCCCTATGTGGTGACGCCAAAAGAGATGCTGGAAATCCTGAACGAAAATGAACGCTGATTAGATTATTTCATCGTGGCATTGTTAGAGAGGCACCTCAGAGATGAGGTGTCTCTTGCCATATTTGTCAGCAGTTTCAGCCGATGATCCAAAACGGCCCGCCGGCGCCGGCGCGTCTGCTGGCCTCGTTCAGAATGATGGACAAGTCCCAGACTTTTTGACTGCGCCGGTATCTGGCGGGGTCGGCCACGAGGATCTTTTCATCCTGAACGCCCCGCAGCACGATAAAATGTCCGGACTTCGTAAAATGCCCTTTGGTCATCAGAGCCACGACTAACTTTCCGTCTGCGAGAGCATCCAAAATGCGCTGCGGCTCCGAGGCGGTACACCCTTCAACGGAAAGTCCCCACGCCTGTGCCGCGCCGGGGATCAAAGTGTGGTAGGAGCCGCTTTTGCTGCACCAATAGCCATGCTCATAGGCCCACCGTGCCATTTGGACCGGGTCAACTGTCTCGCTGGTCAGCGAGGAAACCACAATAGCCATGGAAGTTGGCCCGCAGCCATACCCCCCAATATGGTCGGTGCCATAAGGCTGATTGGCATAGCGTTCATCCAATTGGTTGAAATAAACGACATCTGTTGCGCCATCGGTAAAGCGCACATTGCCAAGAGCCGTAATGGTGTTGGTAGAAGGAGCATATTGAAACAGACCATCACCAAGAAACAGGCTGAGGTTTTCGGCGTAATTCTCCGCCAACTCTTTTTGCTTGTCGGTCAGTGCGAAGATGGTATCAGCAAAGTAGGCTTCGCCGTTATAGCGAATCGTGTAGATGTACCATATTTCTGTTGTGTCATCTGCGCCATCCTCTTCCGCAGGGATGGTACGTACTTCCCGTGTCCGACTGAAACTGTAAAGGTGCGTAAGACCAGCACGCAGGATCTGCTCCATATCGGCAAGGGCGATGGAAGCAAAGTCCAATTCTTTTGCCGCGCAGTATTGCGAGATGAAGAGGTTGGTGTTGTTGATAGGGTTCCCCTCATAGGGATTGATTATTTCATAGTGGTCCCCATCGGTCCCGGCAAAATCACTGGCGATGCGTTCCTTCACATTCTCAATACCTTCTCCGAGAATTTGGTTGATTGCAAAGGCGGCTTGGTTCATGTTTTCCGTAATAGCCGCATTGTCATTGAGAATCGGCTGTCCAGATGTTCCGGATGCTCCGCTGTCGGTCAGGCTTCCGAAGGCAAGCCCCGGCAGAAGCAAAATAAAAAGCAGTGGCAGCGCCAGTAACACCAGCGCGGCCGCCACTGCTTTTCCGATGTGCGTTCGTGCGGACAGTGCCGCTCCTATGGCAGCTCCATAGGGCCCACTTGCCGCAGCGCCCTTTGCCGCGGTGGAAATGGCCTTGCCAGTCCGTACTGCCTGCAAGGTATTGGATGCAACAGAAGCTGCCTCATCCAGTCCGGTATGGTTGTGTTCGCTCATGTTCGTATCCTTTCCAGTCTAAAGGTGGTGCTTGCGCTTGCGGCGGGCCGTTTTTGCAAGGCGGATCAGGGGCTTTCAAAAATGCACACTTCTCAATCCGAACAGTCTGTGGTAGAATACCCCTCGTGTGCGATAGGAGGGGAAGAATATTGTTTTATACGCAGGAAGAATCCGCTGTTTTAGGCGGCTTTCTCAGCAGTTACTTGAATCGTGACTCCGCATCAGACCATGTCCGAGATGCGTTTGCACGATTTCAAGTCGGATTGGAACGGGGCTGTTTGCAAAAATCAGAGCTGCAATGGGCCGAACAAATGCTGCTCGCCCTAAAGCCGCTCTGGTGGGAAGAGTGGGAAGATCACCGTGCCTTGATGAGTGTGCTGCTCAAGACACAGGCGCTTCTGCGCGCCGATAAATGAGGTTTCCCGCAGACATGAAAAAAGCTCCTGCTGCACGCAGGAGCCAGCATATAAGAATGACCCTTGACTGATTTCGTGTTTCGCAGTCAAGGGTCATTCTATGTAAGTCTTGGGCTCTACCATCACTGGTTACCTCCGATTTCTACAGATTTGAGGTTTACTGGTACATCGGACTCACCTTTCTTTCTGTGTTTATAAAATAGCAGATTTTCTATTGGTTTGCAATCCACAAATTGTACGAAATAGCCATAATGCAAACTGTGCATCCATCTGATTTTAGACGGATTGCCGTTAATTTGATTGACGATGCAGGACACGGTACAGTATAATAATAGTGTTGTGGGGTTTCAAACAGCCACAGCCAGGCAGGAAGGCCTATGCAGCCGGCTGCCAATTTTGAATTTCCAATGTCAAAAGATATGCGTATGTTTTTGGTGCGGCGCTGCAAAGCGCCGCCATTTTTTTGCTGTTATCACGGTAAGTGAGCCAGTACACAAAGCAGTCTGCAAAATACTCCCGCTCGCTGGTAAGCGCATACGGACGGAGCAGGGCTGCTGCGGTTCCAGACTCCTCCTTATAAAAGCCTTCCGTCTGAGACGGGAAGCCCATCAGCTTATCCAGAAAGTGACCAAATTCGTGAACGGTAGCTTCTGCTGAGGATACAACGATTTGGCGATTTTCATAGTCCGTTACACCGATGCAATTCAGATTCCTTTGATCACTTATGCTTGCGAGATATTCGCAATCAATCATATACTGCCAGCCCTTTTCTGCAAATACCTGACGGATCGGCTCCGGGATCTTTTGGAGTTCCAGCAGATAACTATTCAGATGGACGCCCTCTTTATTGTTCAGAGGAAGGCTTTCCAGGATGGGCGGCAGCGCAACGGTAAATTCCCTGGTCAAAAGAGCATAGAGAAGATCCGCAGCCTCGCCTCGGGTGATGATGTCTGTCCCCGCACAGGTGTCTTTGCATAAGCCAAAGCTCTTGGCAGCAAGGAGGACATTGTCCTGCGGAGACAGAGCCTCCTTATCCGGGTAGAGTTGAGAACTGTAAAAGGCAATGTCAAAGGCAGCAAAGCCACTTTCATAGATGGCATAGCGGCATAGCCGCGAATCTGGTGCTGCAATAGCCGTCAGATTCAGCCATCCATCTGCATAGCCTTGTTTGATACAGGCATCACCGCCATAGCTGGCAGGATCGGCAAGGACATCTTCTTTATCAAGAACCCGGCAGAGCATCGTTGCCCATTGGCGCACCGTAATAGGTGTGCCCGGTGCATACCGGTTGTTTCCTTTACCGTAAGTAATGCCATGACTGGCAAGGTAAGTGACGCTTTCATAAAACGGGGATGCCTCCGGTACATCAGAAAAACTGTCAGAGGCGGCAAAGGCGGAAATGGGCAGCAGCGTGCTGATGATCAGCGTCAAAAGAACGGCAGAAAATCCTTTTTTGTATTTCATAGTTCAACCCCTTATATTAAAATTGGGAAAGCACCCCGGATAGGGTGCTTTCCCTGAAAAGAATTGGATTTAGTAGCCAGTCTTGGGGAGTGTGGGTGTATTCCAGAGGCGGCGAATGATCGTTACCCAGCTTGCTGTTGCGGTCTGCCATGTGCCCTGATATTTGCCGCCCACATCGGCGCGGTTGACCATCTGATAGCCATTGACCGCGTTTCCATTCACCATCACGCTCAGCGTGGGATTGACAACGCTTTGGAAGCCGACAGGAACCTTGCCGAAGTCAAAATAGATGTCGGTTACCACTTCGCCGGCCTGCATGGGAATGGCGTTGAGAGCAAAGCTGTAATTATTGCCTGTGAGCAGGTTGCTCGCCAGCACCTGATAACTCGCGTTGTAATTGGTCTTATAGAGAATGCGGTAATTGAGCCGCGCGCTGTAAGTGCCGGTGGTGAGCGTCGTAGGACGCACCACATCGTAGGGAATTTTATCATGCCAGAAGAAGGACTCCAGCGGCACGTTGGAGGTGTTGGCCACCGTCAGATCGTAGCGCATGGACTGGCCTGCCATGACCTGCGCGTTGCCGCGCTTGGTGATGCTGACGCCGAGGCTGGAGGGCTTATCATAGGCAAAGAGCTTGATGATCTGACCGGGATATTCCAGCGTCACATCATGCACGGTGGGATCGAGCTGCCAATAGGCGGGCGCTGTGGCCTCCCGGATCTGATAGCGGGTCAGCGGCAGCGGCTTGCTGGCTGCGACGCCCCGGGCATCCGTCGTAATGTAGTCCACTACCTTGCCGCTGCGGGCATTGACGATCTCATAAACCTGTCTCTTATACACATCTGACGCTGC
>DXUR01000760.1 GCA_019417795.1 Clostridiales bacterium
CGGGTCCGCCGTCAGGGTCACCCGAATGGTATCGCCGATGCCCATGCACAGCAACCCGCCGATGCCCATGGCAGACTTCACCATACCCATAGAGGGCGTTCCGGCCTCGGTGACGCCCAGATGCAGCGGGTAGTCCGTCTGCTGGCTCAACAACGTATAGGCCCGCATGGTCAGCGGCACGTCGGAGCATTTCACAGAAATGCAGATATCGTCAAAATCGAACCGGTTCAGCAGCCGGACATGGCCCATGGCGCTCTCTACCAGCGCCTCGGCGGTCACACCGCCGTACTTGGCCCACAGCTCCTTTTCCAAAGAGCCGCCGTTGACGCCGATGCGGATGGGGATGTTCTTTTGGCGGCAAATGTCCGCCACGGCCTTGCCCTTCCCCCCCCCGCCGATGTTGCCGGGGTTGATCCGCAGGGCGTCGATCCCCCGCTCGGCGCACATCAGCGCCAGCTTGTAGTTGAAGTGGATGTCCGAAATCAGGGGAATAGCGATCTGCTCCTTGATCTTGTCCACCGCCTTGGCAGCGTCCTCGTCCGGAACCGCCACCCGGATGATCTCGCATCCGGCATCCTCTAATGCGTGAATCTGGGCCACAGTAGCGGCCACATCGTCGGTTTTCGTATTGCACATGGACTGGATGGACACCGGGGCGCCGCCGCCCACAGCCACCTTGCCAACCATCAATTTCTTTGTCATATTGATCGCCTACTTTACCAATTTGAATACATCCTGGAATGTTACCAGCAGCATAAAGCCCATCAGCAGGACAAAGCCCGCCGTGTTGATGGCCGCCTGATACTTCTCCGGTACCTTCCGCTTGAACAGTGCCATGGAAACTGCGTCCACCAGCAGGAAAAAGATCCGTCCGCCATCCAGCGCCGGCAGGGGCAGCAGGTTCATCACCGCCAGATTCACAGCGATCAGCGCCGCGAAATAGGCGATGCTCTCCGCCGCGGCCAGCAGGCCGTTCTGGTCATTCTGTTCCGCCGTTTCCTGAGCCTCGGTGCCTACATCCTTGATGGTGGTCACAATGCCCACCGGCCCGCTGAGGTCATTGAGTCCGGCCCCGCCGGTAACAAGCTGGCCCAGACTGAACCACACAAGCTGCACGAAGTCCATGGTCTGATACCAGGTGTAGCGGATGCGGTTGGATACGGTGGCCGGGACAGACAGCCGTCCCACATACAGGCCGAAGCCCTGATAAGGCTCCCCCTGCTGGTCGGTGCAGGTCTGTCGGGAGACGTTTTCCACAAGAATATGCCGCCCGTCACGGACAACCTCGATGTCCGCCGTGTCGCCGGAATAGCTCAGAAACATCTGGGCGTCGCCGCTGAAATAGGTGCGCCAGCCGTTGATCTTATAGATCTGGTCCCCGGCCTGTAAACCGTTTTCCCCGGTCCGGGACACCTCCGGGGCAAGGCCTGTGATCCCGTCCACAAAGAAGGTCCCGGCGCTGCTGAACAGGATCGCCACGATCAGCAGTCCCGTCAGGAAATTCATGAAAGCACCGGCGGATAAGATCACGAATTTTTTCCAGAAGCCCTGACGGGTGAAGGCCCGGGCGTTGCCCGTGTCTCCGTCCTCCCCCTCCATGGCGCAGTAGCCGCCGATGGGCAGGATGCGGAAGGAATAGGCTGTCTCCCCCTTCTTCCGGTGCCAGACGGCAGGGCCCATGCCGATGGAAAACTCGTTGACCTGTACACCGCAGAGCTTCGCCGCCAGAAAGTGGCCCAGCTCATGCACGGCGATGAGCACGCCGAAAATCAAGATCGCCGCCAGGATGTAGACAAAGCTCATGAATGTCTCCTTACAAATGCAGACTTCACGGCCTCTCGGGCGGCGTGGTCCGCTGATAAAATTTCCTCCAACGAGGGTGTTTGCGTCACCGGGACGGTCGCCCGCGCCGCCGCAACCAGGTCGGAAATGTCATAAAAACCAATTTTTTCCGCCAAAAACAGACGGACGGCTTCCTCGTTGGCGCCGTTCAGAATGGCGCAGGCCGTGCCGCCTGCCTCGGCCGCCTCCTCCGCCAGACGGAGGCAGGGAAAAGTCTCCCGGTCCGGCTCCGAGAAGGTCAGGGGCGGGCTGTTCAAAAGGTCCAGCGGCGGTGCCGGGTTCTCCCCCCGCTCCGGGTAGGTCATGGCG
>DXUR01000761.1 GCA_019417795.1 Clostridiales bacterium
GTTTTCCTCCGGGGATACCCGGAAGGCCACGGTCTTGTTCCTCCAGCGGTTGTGAGTGTCCAAATTCTTAGCTGACATTACGCTCCCATCCTTTCAAAGTCCAATTTGTCTGCCATTTCCGTCTGCTTGGACGGAAACAGGTGGGCATAGCGATAGGTGATCTCGATACTCTCATGCCCCACACGGTCAGCAATCGCCACAGCGGAGAAGCCCATGTCAATCAGAAGTGAGATGTGCGAATGCCGGAGGTCGTGGATTCTGATACGCTTGACCCCTGCCGACTTCGCCCCTCTGTCCATCTCATGGTGGAGATAGCTTTTCGTGATGGTGAAAATGCGCTCCTTCTTCTTGATACCGTAGAGCATCCCCAGGTAATCCTTCATCTCGTCACAGAGGAAGTTGGGCATTTTAATGGTGCGGTTGCTTTTCTTCGTCTTTGGCGTGGTAATGACGTCCTTGCCGTGGAGCCGCTGATAGGACTTGCTGATTTTCACCGTCCCGGCCTCAAAGTCAAAGTCTGCCGGGGTCAGGGCCAGCAGTTCCCCCTCCCGAATACCACACCAGTAGAGCATTTCAAAGGCGTAGTAGGAAACGGGCTTGTCCATCATGGCATCTGCAAACTTCTGGTACTCCGCTTTCGTCCAGAACAGCATTTCCTTCCGTTCCTCTGACCCCATGTTCCCAGCCTTGGCGGCGGGATTGGAGCGCAGCTCATAGAAGCGGACAGCGTGATTGAAGATGGCGCTAAGCTGGTTGTGCAGGGTTTTGAGGTAGGTAGCCGAGTAGGGCTTGCGCTTCTCGTCCCGGTAGGCCAGCAACTCGTTCTGCCATGCGATCACGTCCTTGGTGGTGATCTCGCTAATCTTCCGCTTGCCAAAGTAGGGCAGAATTTTCTTCTGGATGATGTTCTCCTTGGTCAGCCAGGTGTTCTCCTTGAGCCGGGGTTTCATATCCTTGGTGTAAAGCTCGGTAAAGGCTTCAAAGGTCATATCCAGGTCGCCGGAGGTCTGCATCTGGAAACTGCGCTCCCACTCCTGGGCCTCCCGTTTGGTGGCAAAGCCACGCTTGCACTTCTGTTTGCGCTCCCCCGTCCAGTCCTGATACCGCACCATGACGTACCATGTTCCTCTTGCTTCGTCCTTAAAGACTGGCATTTAGTTCCCTTCCTTTCTGGCCCCGTAGAGCCGTTCGTTGAAATACTGGCGGTTGACCCGCCCTGCGATGGTGATGAAGCCCTTGTCCTTCAATTCTTCGTTGAGCTGCCGGATGAGTTTATAGGCGTAGGGCTTCGATACACCCAGCTCGTCCGCAACTTCTTCCGCCCGGATGAATCTGTTCTCCATATGGATTCCTCCTTTCTTTTGATTTAACGCTATTTGCTTAACGTAGTCCTATTATACTAACTCTATTCCGTTATGTCAAGACCTTCCAACGAGAAAATATAAACAAATTTATTTATTTTTCTCTTGACTGGTCTAAACATATCTGTTATACTTCAAGTGTCCCCATTACATAGATTGGAGTTGGCAGTTATGGCGATTGGTGAACGTATTCGTTTCTTCCGCAACATGAAGGGCATCACACAGAAGTATCTTGGCATGGTGGTGGGTTTCCCGGAACGCTCCGCCGATGTGCGTATGGCACAGTATGAAACCGGGAGCCGCACCCCCAAGGCCGACCTGACAAAGACCCTGGCTGACTTCTTTGATATTTCCCCTGATGCCCTGACCGTCCCTGACATAGATACCGACATCGGCCTGATGCACACCCTCTTTGCTTTGGAGGATATTCGGGGGCTGACTATTGGGGAGATTGACGGCGAGGTTTGTCTGCGTCTGGACAAATCCAAAGGCAAGACCTATGCCAATATGCTTGATATGCTGTCCGCCTGGGCGGAGCAGGCCAAGAAGCTGGAGGCCGGGGAGATCACCAGGGAGGACTATGACCGCTGGCGGTACAACTACCCCAAGTACGACACCACCCTGCGGTGGGCAAAAGTTCCCTCACAGGAATTGAGTGATTTCCTGGTGGATGCACTCAAAGATAGCCCCGATACTGATGAATAGACAGCAAAAGCCCTTACCGACGTTGCCATCGGTAAGGGCTTTCTAATATGGTTGTCCTCACTTATAAGCCG
>DXUR01000762.1 GCA_019417795.1 Clostridiales bacterium
GGATCGCCCGGGAACGGATGTACGGCTCCGCAATGGCCCGCATCTCAAGGGCGGTCTGCACCCGGACGGGGATTCCCTTCTGCTCACAGACATCCGCCACTGCCAGACAGTTCATAACCGTAGCCAGCATACCGATGTGATCGGCACGGGTCCGCTCCATTTTGCCGCCGCCGCTGTTCTTGGCGCCACGCCAGAAGTTGCCGCCGCCGACGACCAGACCCACCTGAACGCCCATGTCCAGACACTTCTTGATGACGTCGCACACCTGACCAATGACCTCAAAATCCAGACCGGAATGCTTGTCTCCCGCAAGGGCCTCGCCGCTGATTTTCAATAGGACACGATGATATACCGGTTTTTCCATAATGACCTCCTGTGGCATATGTTATCAGTGTCTATTTTACCTTATTTTCCGTCGTTTGGAAAGGGGGTATCCGAAGATTTTCGCAGGAAAATTCCATGACCGGTTTTTGTTGGAATTCCGGTCTTTTTTCCGCCCGCAACCGATAGTTGACAGCCGGGTGGTAGCCAATAGCGGCCCCGTATGGTATACTGAAGTCGAAATTTCACCGATACCCCCTATGGAAGGAGGACGCGATATGACACTTGGACAGCGCATCAGCCTGTATCGAAAAAAGCTGAATATTTCTCAGGAGGAGCTGGGTGCCCGATTGGGCGTCAGCCGTCAGGCCGTCAGCAAATGGGAGACCGACCTCTCTGCCCCGGATCTGAACAACCTGATCGGACTGGCCCGGGAGCTGGGCGTTTCCGTGGCGGAGTTGACGGAAACGCCGGAGGAACCGGTGCCGCCGAAAAACGCCGGCAAAAAGTGGTGGTTCCTCCTGAGCGTATGCGTTCTGCTACCGGTTCTGATTGCCGGGTTCCTTCTCTACCGGGCCAGCCAGCCGTTTCTGGGACAGGTAGGTGATCTGGCGCGGCCCGTATCGGACTTCTATTTAGAATGGCAGGTCCCCCGGCTTGACGGCCGGGAATGGTACGAATTTCTGACCTTGGGAACTCAGACGGAGCCCTTTCCCTTTCACACCTCCCTCCATCTGACGGCCCCGGAGAAGATCGTCACGGAGGGCACGGACCTCCATTTGGCCGCCGTCCACCACGCGGTCTGCGGCGGGCTGTATGTGGACTACATCCACCTTCAGGCCGACCCGGAGCAGGGGCAGGCCGCCGGGGATACCATCTGCCGCATTTCCACCATGGCCCCCGGCTTCTGGACGCCCCGTGGCATCAGCGTCGGTAACGAAAAATCCTTTGTAGTGGACGCCTATCACTCTGGCAAGGAGGATCAGGCGGAAGGAACGCTGCTGTACGGTCTCAAGGAGGCGGATGGGTATTCGCTGGTTCCCCATGACTATCTGTATATCTGGAGCGCCTTTGAGGAGGGCCGCGGCTATCAGACGATCTATTTCTTCATAAAGGATGGCCTGGTGGCGGGCATCTCCATGGAGCTGATGCAGGATATGGGAGACTTCTACGCCGCCGCCAACAATACCTCCACCTTCCCGGTGGATGAAAACGGCGACCCGGACTTCTCCCACCGGCAGGACCTTCCGCAGGAGCCGATAGACGCTACCCGGCAGGTCTATATTGCATGGAACCAGCTTGTAACCAATGAAAACCTCTCCGCCGAGGAACGGTATGCCTACCGCCGGGATGTTTTCACCAACCTGCCGGCTATGGATTGGCAGGAATTCGGGAAACTGGGCAGTACGGACGATAATTTTACCACATCAGAGGCATTTATGTCATGGCTGGCGGGCCAAGAGAGCTATTCTGACTCCGAAATACTTCACATTCAATGGGGCTGCACCGCAAAGGGACTGGATGGAGCCTATTCAGAAAGCTATGATGAAATTCTCGGCAACGCCCTTTTCTATGATCCAGTTACTTACGCAAAAATGCTGGCCTATCCTGGAGTGATGGACGATGAAACCAGATGCTTTGCTATCACAGGGGCCGCCTTTTACGGGGAGCTGTTCCCGGAGCAGGAACAGACCGCCGCCAAGTCTCTGGACGCCGCCATCAGTGCCAACACCCTGACGGCAGAAGAAACCGGTTGGGCCAAGCTGCTGCGGTATTATCTGGTGACCCCCAGCGAGGACGGCAGCTTTGCCGACT
>DXUR01000763.1 GCA_019417795.1 Clostridiales bacterium
GGTCCCAACGGCGGCGGCAAGACCACGCTGGCCAAGATCATCATGGGTCTGGTGACGCCTACCGAGGGCCAGATCCTCTGGAACGGGCAGGACGTTACCCACATGACCATTACAGAGCGGGCCAAGCTGGGCATCAGCTACGGCTTCCAGCAGCCCCCCCGCTTCAAGGGCATCACTGTCCGCGACTTGCTGACAATCGCCTCCGGCGACGACAAGCTTTCCAAGGACAAGTGCTGCCAGTACCTCACCAAGGTGGGGCTCTGCGCCAATGACTATCTGGACCGTGAAGTGGATGTGTCCCTTTCCGGCGGCGAGGTCAAGCGCATTGAGATCGCCTCCATTCTGGCCCGGAACGCCGACCTGATGATCTTCGACGAGCCGGAGGCAGGCATCGACCTGTGGTCCTTCGCCCGGCTGACGGAGACCTTCGAGCAGATCCACAGTCAGGGCAGCGCCACCATGATCATCATTTCCCATCAGGAGCGTATTATTTCCTTGGCGGATGAAGTCATCGTGGTGGGTGACGGCACCCTCCGCCACCGGGGCACTCCGAAGGAGATCCTGCCCCGGATCCTGACCGACACGCTGGGCGGCTGCCCGGTACTGAACAAGGAGGTACACGCCTTATGATGGAATCTCAGGTAGATCGGGAGCTGCTGGAAAAAATCGCGGACCTGATCGGCAAGCCGGTAGGCGCCTTCAACATTCGCAAGGACACCGGCTGCGACGGCCGGCAGTCCACGGAGAACATCCAGATCACCGGCAAGACCGACGGCAAATCCGGCATTGACATCCGCATCAAGGATGGGACCAAGGGCGAACAGTGCCACATTCCCGTCATCATCACCAAGCCCGGTATTCAGGAGTTGGTTTACAATGACTTCTACATCGGTGAAAACTGTGATGTGGACATTGTGGCCGGCTGCGGCATCCACAACTGCGGCGGAGAGGACAGCCGTCATGACGGTATCCACACCTTCTATGTAGGTAAGCACTCCCATGTAAAATACACGGAAAAGCACTACGGTGACGGCGACGGCACCGGTGGCCGCATCATGAACCCCCAGACCGTTGTCTATCTGGAAGAGGGCGCCACCATCCAGATGGAGACCGTCCAGATCCGGGGCATCGACTCCACCAAGCGTGAGACTAAGATCGTCTGCGGCAAGGATGCTGAGGCCGTGGTCACCGAGCGGCTCATGACCCACGGTGATCAGGTGGCAGAAAGCGACATGGAGATCTCTCTGGATGGGGACGGTGCCCGTGGCCGGGTGATTTCTCGGTCCGTGGCCAAGGGCACCTCCCGTCAGGTGTTCTATCCCAAGATGGTGGGCAACGCCGCTTGCTTCGGCCATGTGCAGTGTGACTCCATCATCATGGATGATGCCCACATTGAGTCCATTCCCGCTATCGTGGCCAACAGCACAGAGGCCCAGCTGATCCACGAGGCCGCTATCGGCAAGATCGCCGGTGACCAGCTTTTGAAGCTGGAGACCTTGGGACTGTCCCCTGAGGAAGCCGAAGAGTGCATTCTGAAGGGCTTCCTGGCCTAAACTTCCGATTCAATATACGATCAACGCCCCGCCGGATGGCGGGGCGTTGATTTTGTTGGCAATTATCCTCTTTCGGTATACGCAGACAGACGGCGCGCTTATCGGAAATTCTTCGGACTGGTATGGAAGGTGTTCTGAAAGGCCCGGAGGAAGGTGGAATACTCCGGAAAGCCCGCCTGCTCCGCCGCCTTCATCACCGGAACGCCCTCCCGGATCAGCTCTCCTGCCCGCAGCAGCCGTTTCTGCACGGTATACTGGTGGACGGTGTAGCCGGTGATCTCCTTGAACCGGTGCATCAGGTAGTACCGGCTCATGTAAAAACGGGCCGCCAGCGCGTCCACGGAGAGGTCTCCCTCCAGATTAGCGGCGATATAGCGGAGGATCTCCTCCATTTTGGGGTCCAGATGGTAGCTGTCCGTCTCTGCCGGAGCGGTATTGGCCCGGAGGAAGTCCCGGTTTACCTGAATCAAAAGCTGCTGGCACAGCGTATCCGCCATACGGCGGGCGCCGAACTCCTGCGACCGCAGGGCTTCCTCCAGCTGCTGGATGGCGCGGGCATAGGCCAGCCGTCCCTCCTCCCCC
>DXUR01000764.1 GCA_019417795.1 Clostridiales bacterium
AATCTGTATAGAGATTATAAAAATTACTTCGCCGCTGACAGCCAGGAGAAAGGAGGGCGGTCCCATGCGCAGGGGCTACGGATAGCAAGCAGCCGCATGGCGGTTACATGAAACGGAACTGAGGTCATTATACAACGTGTGCGCCGTGGGCGCAAGAAAGTGAGGTTCAATGGCAGAGACGAAGGGCATCTTCCTGACCCGGCATATCGGGCAGACCACCTACAAGGTCCGCGTCCATCTCAGCAAGACCGGCGGAGAGACGATGGAGGACAAAATTTTACGCCTGATCCGCAACGATGGGCTGGCAATGGGCGGAGAATGTGGTATAATGGAAGTGCCGCAAATGAGCCGTCCGTCTGAAAGGAGCGCCTGATATGGCAGTCAGACAGACGGAAGAAAAAATCACCGCGCTCTATGAGCGCCTGTCCCGCGACGATGACATCGCGGGCGACTCGAACTCCATTCTGAACCAGAAACGATACCTCGAAACCTACGCGCAGCAGAGCGGCTATACCAACCTCGTCCACTATACGGACGATGGATGGTCCGGCGGCAATTTTGAGCGCCCCGGCTGGAAACGGCTGGTGGCGGACATGGAAGCCGGGAAGGTCGCCCATCTGCTGTGCAAGGACATGAGCCGCATCGGCAGGAACTACCTGCAAACCGGCTTCTACACCGAGGTCATGTTCCGGCAGTATGGAGTTCATTTTGTTGCTGTCGCAAACAATATTGACAGCGATGAGCAGGAGAGCAGCGAGTTTGCTCCATTTTTGAATATCATGAACGAATGGTATGCCAAAGACACGAGCAATAAAATCAAGGCTGTGTTCGATGCCCGGATGAAAGATGGAAAACGTTGCAGCGGCTCTATTCCGTATGGATATAACCGTTTGCCGAACGACAAGCAGACACTTGTTGTTGATCCGGTGGCATCCGAAGTCGTAAAGCGTATCTTTCTTCTTGCGAACGAAGGAAAAAGCCCACGGGCAATCGCGGAACAGTTGACAGAGGAAAAAGTCCTGATTCCTGCTGCATACGCACAGAAATATCACCCAGAGCAGTACAATGGGATAAAGTTCTCCGATCCGTACCTGTGGGGCACCTCCTCCGTAAGAACAATTTTAGGTCGGCAGGAATATCTGGGACACACTGTTTTACGAAAATCTGTAAGCACAAATTTCAAACTTCACAAGAGAAAAGAAACAGATGAAGATGAACAGTACGTTTTCCAGAACACGCATGAACCAATTATACCGCAAGAACTTTGGGATAGTGTTCAGAAACGCAGATGCCGAGTGAATCGTGCTTCTGCTTGGGGAACGCACACCAACCGTTTAAGTGGGTATCTGTATTGTGCCGACTGCGGCAGAAGATTGACCTTGCAAACACACTACAGTAAAAAGGATGGGTCTACTCAATATTCTTATCGTTGTGGTGGATATGCAAGTCGGGTGAATGGCTGTACTGCCCATTCAATCAGCGCCGATAATGTTGAAGCCCTGATATTGGCATCGGTCAAACGCTTTTCGAGATTTGTTCTAAAAGATGAAGAAACCTTCGCTTTGGAACTGCAATCACTTTGGAAAGAGAAACGTGAAGAAAAGCCGAAGCAGAACCAATCGGAATTGAAACGTTGTCAAAAACGCTATGATGAGCTTTCTGCCCTTATTCGTAGTCTGTACGAAAATCTTATGTCTGGACTATTGCCCGAGCGACAGTACAAGCAGCTGATGGCACAGTATGATAGCGAGCAAGCAGAATTGGAATCGCAGATGGAAACGATGAAATCCGAAATTGCCGAAGATAAATCAAGTTCTGCTGATATTCGGCATTTCATTTCGCTGATTCGCAAGTGCAAAAATCCAACAGAAATCTCCGATTCAATGTTTAACGAACTTGTCGATAAAATCGTTGTTTATGAAGCCGAGGGTGCAGGCAATGCCCGCACACAAAAGGTTGACATTTATTTCAACTATGTCGGTCAAGTCGATATTGCTTATACCGAGGAAGAACTTGCCGAACTGAAAGCGCAGAAGGAGCAGGAAGAACGGCAGCGCATGGAAAAGCAGCGCAAACGTGAAAAAGCCTACCGAGAAAAGCGAAAGGCACAGAAAATCGCTGAAAACGGT
>DXUR01000765.1 GCA_019417795.1 Clostridiales bacterium
CCGAGGACTTCGAGGCGACCTGGCAGGATGTGCTGGATGGCTGCCAAGGACTTTTAAAAGAGTTAACTGCTGGGAGGTGCGGTGAAGATGGATAAGCTAATTGTTCGCGGAACGGAGATCAATGTGCAGTGGGATCTCAAGCGTGATGACTTTCTCAGCTTGACAGACATTGCAAAAATCAAGGATAATGACAATCCACGGTACATCATTCAAAACTGGCTTCGCAATAGAAACACCATCGAGTTTCTCGGTGTGTGGGAAACACTCTACAATCCAGATTTTAACCGTGTCGAATTCGATGCGTTTAGAAGTCAGGCAGGGCTGAACAGCTTTGTGATGACGCCACAGAAGTGGGTGGATGCGACCGGCGCCATTGGCATTGTTTCCAAGGCTGGCCGCTATGGTGGAACCTACGCCCATAAGGAAATCGCGTTTGAGTTTGCCTCATGGATCTCCGTGGAGTTTAAACTTTACTTAGTCAAAGAGTTTGAGCGGCTCAAGACCGAGGAAATGAAACAGCTTGGCTGGGATATCAAGCGCAACCTTGCCAAGATCAATTATCGCATTCATACGGATGCCATCAAAGAGAATTTGATTCCGCCTGAACTGTCTGCCCGTCAGATATCCTTGGTCTATGCCAACGAGGCTGATGTTCTGAACATGGCTCTGTTCGGCATGACGGCCAAGCAGTGGCGGGATTCCCATCCGGATCTCAAGGGGAACATCCGGGACTATGCGAATGTATCGCAGCTTGTGTGCCTGTCAAACTTGGAAAATCTGAATGCCGTGTTCATTAATGAAGGAATATCGCAGCCTGAACGGCTGGCAAAGCTCAACGCCATTGCTATTAGCCAGATGAAGGTGCTGACGGAGGATCACAGGATTCTGCAGCTTGATGCGGCTGATGATACAGGGAAGCCAGAGTAAAGCTTGAAGAGTCGTTTCGCACATCGTAATTTTCTGGTCGGGGGTTCGAAAATCTATCCGTTATGAGATGTGATATAATAAAAAGCGGGCCATTGAGGTGAGAACATGAATAGCTTGCAACCTCCTTTTTCTGATATCGTCGGAGAAAGCAGTCCTGTCCAAAAAACAATTAAAATGATATGGGAAATCTTTGCGAATCATCCATTACCCAATAATAAATCGATTGCATCGCAGTCAGCCGCTGAACAAATAGTATTACATCTGCTTGGAACCATGAATAGTATTGGAATGATCAATGCTGCTGGTTACCACTCTGCTGCTGTAACTCTCATGAGATCGATAGAAGACGCTTTAGACTGCTTATTTGCAGTAGTTCAAAGTGACATAAATGCAAACAAATGGCTTAATGGCGAACTCAAGGCAAGCCAAGCAGCAAGAGCGTGGACAGCAGATAAGGTGGTTGATCAATCCATTCCGCTTGGAGACTATAGAAAAAATATCAGACATGGACTAAACAAGTACAGCCACTGTTCTCCGAATCAGACAAGCTGGAATATTTATCGAAAAAGTGACGAGAAGGGCATGTGTAGACTTGAACTTAATTATCAGCATGCAGTAATAAGTAAAAATGGATACTATATTGATAGGTACCTTTGCATTCATTTATATGAGCTTATGGATAATTTACCTCTTTACTATAGCGATTATTTTGCAGATAAAGAGGAGCGAAGAAAACTCTTTGAAAAGCTAAAATATGATATCGAAACAATCATTAAAGACTTTTTGAATAGCATTGGGAGCGATAAGTTATACATGGATACTCCTCCTGAGCTTGAAGGGCTTAGCAACAGGAAATAACCCTTAGAAATAAAAATCTATAGTGTTGAGTTATGACATTTGAACGAAACGGTATAGATGCGTCTGGCGAAAAGCCGGGCGCATCTATACCGTTTCCGTTCATAAGGAAGTTTTTTCTTATGAGGGATTGGTCGCAACCTCTGTTATGGAGGCTGCGGCCTTTTCTCTTTCTGCGGTAGATCACGGCCTTGATGATTCTGCGATAGCAAGCATCTCCTTTATGCTGTCTGCTCTACCGATCCGACCATCCGCATCAACGGCGAGGATATGCCGCAGCAAGTGGTCAAGTCCCGCTTTCTCAAGCTGAATAGCAGCCACATAGAGTACGTTCTGGAAGCAA
>DXUR01000766.1:0-1270 GCA_019417795.1 Clostridiales bacterium
ACATTGCCCTCAACGGAAACGCGATCACCCTTGCCGGGACCGGCATTTATGACGTGGATGCCTCCGTCACCGCCCCCCTCACAGCGGCCGGAGCTGTCACCGCCACGCTCTACAAAGACGGCGTAGCTGTCCCCGGCGCCACTGCCACCGAGACCGGCGCGGCCAGCGGCACGGTCAACCTCGATCTCACGGCGCTGGTGCGGCAGCCCTGCTGTGCTGCCGGTGCGGCTCTGACTCTGGTGCTGACCGGCGTGGAGGCCACCGTTGACAACGTGGCCCTGCGGGTCCAGCGGATCTGACGGAGGCGCGGCATGATGCAGCTGTTAATCGGGATGCTGCTGGGCGTCATGGCTGCCACACCTACCGGCCGCAGCATCGGCAACCAGATCGGCAACGCTGCCATTGATAAGGTCAAGGAGGCCATGAAGGCCCCGACGGCCGGAGAGGAGGACAACCATGGAAAATCTGCATGAGCAAATTAAGGCGTACATCCCTAAACTGGAGTATAGCATCCGGGAGTATATGCGGAACCCTGCCACCCCTAACGCGGCGCAGGGGATCATGGCGATGGTGGAATGCCTCAACATGCTCAAGGGCGCAGAAGAAGCTATCTGCACGGGCCGGGAGATGACCAAGGCCGACGCGGAGGCGTGGGCAGCTCACATGGAAAACGAGGACGGCACCATCGGCCCGCACTGGCCTATGGAGCAGACCACGGCCCTGGCGGAGAGCATGGGCCTGTCTTGGGACCATATCACCCCGTGGTGCTGGTGGGTCACCATGAACATGATGTACTCCGACTACGGCAGCGTGGCCATCCACTACGGCGTCAGCACGGCGGAGTTCTTCGCGGAGCTGGCCCAGGCGTTCCTCTTTGACAAGGACGGCCCCGGCCCCAAGGAAAAGCTGGCGGCCTACTACCACGGCATCGTGAAGGCGGGGGAGTAAAGCCGGCTGTGTTCGGGACTGTGTTCACGCATCCCCTTATAACCGTTTCTATCCGGCTCTAACAGCCAGTTAAAAACAGCGAAAAACCGTTGAAATTGCAAGCATTGCAAGCAATTCCAACGGTTTTTCATTTGGCGCGGAAGGAGGGATTTGAACCCTATTCTTTCTGACTGTTTTCAACGGCCTGCGGGTTTCTGTGTTCAGAAGTGTGTTCAGCCGGAAAATGTGTGTTCAGAAGCCTTTCTCCATCTTTTCCGCAGCGGCCTTCAGTTGGCCGTCCCGGACGTGGGTGTAGATGTCCATGGTGGTGGACAGCTGGGCG
>DXUR01000766.1:1280-2125 GCA_019417795.1 Clostridiales bacterium
CCTGCGCCGTTTTGGGATCCACGCCGCTTTCCAGCAGGGCGGTGGCGTAGCCGTGGCGGATCTGGTGCGGCGTGACGGTGACGCCGCTGGCGTCCCGGTACGCATCATACAGCGCGGTGAAATGATCGTTTGTCAGAAGGCCTCCGTCCGGCTCCGTGAACAGGTAGCCTTTCCCCAGCTTTTTGGGGAGCAGCTTGGCCAGTGCCGGAAGCAACGGAACGTCCCGGCATCCGGCATCAGACTTCGGCTGTTTGATGTGGGGCGAATTGCCTACATGATACACGGATTTTTTGATGTGCACAAGATTTTTCTTTCGATCAATGTCGGCGCCGGTGAGGGCCAACGCCTCACCCCGGCGGCAGCCGGTGTAATAAACGAGGTAGGCGAACAGGCCAAAGGGGAGGCCTGCGCTTTTTTTTATGAGTTCGATCTGCTCCGGAGGGGGCGCGTCTCGGTGGGTTTGCGTCAGGTTTCGAGGCGGCTTTACGGCGCTGGCAGGGTTGTAGCTTATAACGCCATCCACTTCGGCCTTTCGGAAGATCTGGCGGATGATCTGCAACTGGGTCACCACGGTTTTCCGGGCGCGGGTGGCGGAGAAGTCCTTGATATACTGGTCGATCTCCTTCGCGGTGATCTCGCCGGGTGTCCGTCCGGCAAATTCTTTCTTTGCCCGGGCCAGCGCCGGACGGTAGCTTTTTTGGGTATTGTGCTCTAAGGTCGGTTCGATCTCCGACCACCATGCGTCCGCAATTTTCTCAAATACGGCGGCTTTTTCCGTTTCGATTCGGTCCGCCTCCCGGTCGAAGGCCTTGACCTTTTCCCAGACCTCCTTGTCGGTCTTCCCC
>DXUR01000767.1 GCA_019417795.1 Clostridiales bacterium
ATTTTATATGGAGCATAGCCGATTTGCTGCGTGGCGATTTCAAACAGAGCGAATACGGCAAGGTGATTCTGCCCTTTACTGTGCTGCGTCGCTTTGACTGTGTGCTGGCACCTTCCAAGGCAAAAATTTTGGAGGCCAATAAGACTTTGACGGTCAGCAACAAGCGTCCTATCTTTAAGCGCATGACTGGTCATGATTACTATAATGTCAGCCAGTTCGATTTTGAAAAGCTGATGGATGACAGCAACGCTATCGAAGCTAATTTGCGGGATTACATCAATGGCTTTTCCGAAGATGTCCGTGAAATCATGGACAACTTTGAAATTTTCGGGGCAATCGATCGTCTATCAAGGGCGAATCTGCTTTATCTGGTCGTACAGCGTTTTGCGGAGATTGATATGAGCGATACCCAGATTGACAATCTGGAAATGGGATATATGTTCGAGGAATTGATCCGGCGATTTTCTGAGCAGTCCAACGAAACCGCTGGTGAGCACTTCACGCCCCGTGAAGTAATCGAACTGATGGTAGAAGTGCTGCTCGATCCCGATATGGACGAAATTGCAAATACTGATGGAAAGGTCATCACCATTCTGGACCCGGCTTGCGGCACGGGTGGAATGCTGTCCGTTGCCCAGAACAAAATGGAGTCTCTGAACAGTACGACCCAGGTAATCCCCTTTGGGCAGGAATTAAACCCCGAAACATACGCAACGTGCCGTTCCGATATGATTTTGAAAGGTAATACCAACAGCCGTATCGTTTTGGGAAACAGCTTCAATGAGGACGGATTCAAGTCCCAGACATTTGACTATATGCTGAGCAACCCTCCTTTTGGTGTGGAATGGAAAAAGGTAGAGATTCATTAAGGACGAAGCGGCTTCTCAAGGGTATCGTGGCAGATTTGGCGCTGGTCTGCCCCGTATCTCGGACGGTTCTTTCCTGTTTCTCCAGCATCTGATTTCCAAAATGAATTCGCCGGAAAAAGGTGGAAGCCGCATCGGTATTGTATTTAACGGTTCGCCCATGTTCTCCGGTGATGCCGGAAGCGGAGAAAGTGAAATCCGACGCTGGATTATTGAAAACGATCTGCTGGAGGCTATTATTGGCCTTCCGGATCAGCTGTTCTACAACACCGGCATTACCACTTATATCTGGATTTTGACTAACCGCAAAGAGAACCGCAGAAAAGGCAAAGTGCGTCTGATCAACGGAGCCGGTTTCTTCGAAAAGATGCGCAAGGGCCTCGGCAATAAGCGCAACATAATTAGCCCGGAAAATCGTGCGGAACTGGTGCGCCTGTACAGCACCTACGAGCCGGATGAGAACTATATGGATCTAGATAATGAAGATTTTGGATACCGGAAAATTGTTATAGAGCGACCTCTGCTCGACGAAGATGGTACACCGGTAATCGACCGCAAAGGAAATAGAAAAGCAGATGCCTCCCTTCGTGACTACGAAATGGTGCCGTTGAAGGAAGACATCCACGAATATTTCCGTCGTGAGGTTCTGCCGTTTGTGCCGGATGCCTGGATTGACAAGAGCAAGACCAAAATCGGCTATGAGATTCCGTTTACCCGCTATTTCTACAAATTCACTCCGCTGCGTGACAGTTCTGTGATTATGGAAGATATTAGAGCTCTGGAGGAACGCATCCAAGCGAGCTTGGCGGAGGTGTTTGCCGAATGAAGAAATATTCAGATTATAAAAATAGCAGCGTTCCATGGATCGGAGAGATTCCTACTACCTGGAATCTTTCACAGCTGCGCTACGTTATTGAATGTCTTGACGGAAAAAGAGTTCCTGTTGAGCTTAGTTTGCGTGCCGATATGCAAGGAAATATCCCGTATTGGGGAGCAGGCAACATTGTTGATTACGTTGACAAGGCATTGTTTGACGAAGAGCTTGTTCTCTTAGGTGAGGATGGTGCCCCTTTTTTTGATCATACACGTCCCGTGGCTTTTCATATTACTGAACCCATATGGGCAAACAATCACATCCATGTACTGCGAATAAAGGAGAATGCTGACCCAAAGTATATTGTTTATGTGCTTAATGCCGTTGATTATAAAGAATATATAAATGGGGCTATCCTTAACAAATTGACGCAATCGGCGATG
>DXUR01000768.1 GCA_019417795.1 Clostridiales bacterium
AGAGGGGCCTTTTGGCTCAACGCCGGCGTGTGGCCTTGATTTGTTCATACTTTTTCGGTATAATAAATTCGTATCAGCTTTGACAACTTTTGGAAAGGAAGGCAAACCCTATGCCCTTTACCTTCAATTTCGGCGGCTTCAACCCCGGAGATTTCGGACAGGGGGGCGAGCGCCCTCAGCGGGAGCGTAAGCCCCGGAAGCCCATCGGCACTCCCGTGACCCGCACCCTCATCAACATCGCCGTGACGGCACTGGTGGGGCTGGTGTACTTCTATGTGGAGCTGCCCGCCCTGAACCCCCATGCGGAGGAATTTTACTTCTTTGTGTTTCTGCTGTGCGCCGTGTACTGCGGCTGCGCTGTCCTGACCTCCGGATTCCAGGGCACCGGTGCGAGAGGGTATCTCGGCTTTGTGAAAAAGCAGTGCACCATACCCTTCTTCGTGGTGATCGCCATGATCGCAGCCATCGCCATTGGCTCCCTTTCCTCTTGGGTGGTGCTACGGGCTGGGGCATACAGCAAGCTGCTGCCCTTGACCACCGGTGACTTCGTCACAGAGGTGGAGGAGATCCGCTATGACCAGATCCCCATGCTGGACAGCGACTCCGCCGCCCGATTGGGCAGCCGGAAGCTGGGTGAGCTGGCGGATATGGTGTCTCAGTTTGAGATCCTGCCCAACTACACCCAGATCAACTATAAGGGCCGCCCCGTGCGGGTCACGAGCCTTGCCTACGGAGACCTCATCAAGTGGTTCACCAACCGCTCCAACGGCCTGCCTGCCTATATCGTCATCGACATGGTGACCCAGGAGGCGGAGGTGGTCCGACTGGACGAGGGCATGAAGTACACCACGGCGGAGCACTTCTCCCGGAACCTCTACCGCCACCTGCGGTTCCAGTATCCCACCATGATGTTCGACGAGCCGGTGTTTGAGATCGACGAGGAGGGCACTCCCTACTGGGTCTGCTCCCGGATCGTCAAGCGCATCGGGCTTTTCGGCGGTACGGACGTGAAGGGCGCCGTGCTGGTGAACGCCGTCAGCGGCGAGAGCCAGTATTACGAGGACGTGCCCACCTGGGTGGACCGGCTGTACTCCTCCGACATCATCATGGATCAGTATGACTACTACGGCCAGTTCCACAACGGCTTTCTGAACGCCTACTTCGGCCAGCGGGACGTGACGCTGACCACGGACGGCTGGAACTATATCGCCATCAACGACGATGTGTATATGTACACCGGCGTGACCTCCGTTACCAGCGACCAGTCCAACATCGGCTTCATCCTCACCAACCAGCGCACCAAGGAGACCCGGTTCTACCCCTGCGCCGGTGCGACGGAGACCTCTGCCCAAAGCTCTGCCCAGAGCCAGGTCCAGCAGATGCGCTATTCCGCCACCTTCCCGCTGTTGCTGAATATCGCCGACCAGCCCACCTACTTCATGGCTTTGAAGGGCGAGGACGGTCTGGTGAAGATGTATGCCATGGTGAACGTCCAGCAGTACAATATTGTGGAGACGGGGCAGACCGTGGCCCAGTGTGAGGAAAATTACCGGAAAACGCTGCTGAATAACGGCATCATCGACCGGGCCGACGCGGAGGTGCCTGCGGGGGAGCAGGAGCTTTGGGAGACAAAGGGCACCATCGCCGAGATCCGCAGCGCCGTCATTGAGGGGACCAGCGTCTATTACCTCCGCTTTGAGGGGGAGAGCGGCTTCTCCGTGTATGTCAGCGCCGCGCAGGTGCCGGAGGCCCCACTGCTGAACGTGGGAGATACGATCACGGTCTATTGGCACAGCGGGACCCAGTGGATCACCGCTCGGAAGATCGCAGTGGAGAACCGGGCTGTGTCCACACCGCCGGAGACGCCGGCTGAGGAGCCTGCGGAGCCGGAAACGGATCTCCTGCCAGACACCGGGACGGAGGAAGGCTCCGGCGGCTGGCAGCAGACGGTCATTTACGGAAAAGCATGACTTTTCAAGGGAAACCGATCAAAACGAAGAGAACCCGCGGCGGGCAAAATGCCCGCCGCGGGTTTCTTGTGGGAACTGTCAAAATCCAAAGGGAAATTTTGGCTGGCGCAAGGACCGCTTTTCATTGTAAACGTTCACGCAGTATGGTAT
>DXUR01000769.1 GCA_019417795.1 Clostridiales bacterium
CATCCCCTTCAATGTACGGCGTAAGGTCGAAGTTGAAGGTAATGTTGAGCTGATACCCACGATAAACATCTACCCTGCGGATAAGCTGATTGACAATCATTTTCTTTGCTTCAAAACTGGCACTGTCGTAGAGATCAGAAAAAGAAATCAGTTCTTCGTACAGTTTTGATACGTTGTCCATCAGTTCGGCAGTTTTTTCTGTTTCTGCATAGGAAGATTCATAAAGAGCATCCAATTCCCGAAGTTTTTCCTCCTGCGCTGTAATCATCTCGGCAAGGGTTTCTTTGGGAAAGACGCTCTCGCCTTTGATACAGGCAAGAATCTCGGCTTTCAGGGAAATCAAGTCTTTTTGGGCTTTATCCCGCTCTACCTGAATAGTTTGCAGATGATTCTTGCGTTCGACAACTTCCCGCTCGTAACGCCTTGTAATGATCTGCTCTTTCGGGATGCCTCTCATTTTGGAAAAGATCTGACGGACTGACTTATCAATGATCTCATCCAAAATATGTACCGTATAACCCGTCTGCCCGGTGCAGCCGGTCTGCTTACGGAGCTTTCCGTAACAGGTATAACGGACGCGGAGCGTATCGTCCAGTGTTCCATCGGAGAGCTTGCGCCACTTCCGGCTGGAAGTCAAGGTCAGCTTTGCACCGCAATGTCCACAATAAGCATTGCCCGAAAGCAGAGATTGTCCGTGAATGTTCAGCGGAACGCGATATTCGGATTCTTGTGCTGCACGGTTAGAACGATTTTCACGGATACGCTGGGCGGCTTCAAACTGCTGCGCTGGGATGATCTGCAACTCTTGCAGCAATTCCGAATGGGCATCCCCACAGCGGAGAACGCCTGTATAGGTCAGGTTCCGAACCATTCCACGGATACTTGCCGGATGCCAGCATTTCCCAGACCTTGCACGGTAGCCGTTACCATTCAGATAAGTTGCGATATGCTGCGGTCCATAGCCTTCATGCACATACTTGTCGAAAATAATCCGAACTACGGCAGCTTCACGCTCGTTGATGTGCAGTTCATACAGTTCGTGCTTGCGCTTGTTGATGCGGCCACTTTTCACAAGGTCATAACCATACGGCGCACTGCCGCCCTTGAAGTGTCCTTCTTCCACAAGCTGCCGCAGGCTGGTACGGGTACGGACAGAAGTTTTTTCGCTTTCACCGTCTGCCTGCCAGAAGCGGATATAGTTCAACAATTTGTCAGTGTGGTTGTCGAATCGTTGCTCACCCTCTTGGGTACTCCACACCCGGATGCCGTTTCGCACAAACCATTCTACAACAAACGGCGTTTCATCTGCGATGCGTCCGATTCGATCGAACATGAACACCAGCAGAATGTCAAACTTGCCTTTTCGGGCATAATCCTTGATGATTTGCAGCTTGTCACGGGCTTCTGCACGGACTTTGTGGCCAGACACGCCCTCTTCCTGTTCCTCATGGACGATGACCCAGCCCTTCGCTTCGGCAAATTTGTGACACGCCTTGCGCTGCATAGGAAGGTCTGCTTCATGATTCGAGTTGAAATCCACCTGTTTGTCGGTGGAAACACGGTACAGGCAGCAGACGCGATTGTTCATTTCATTCATTTTCGATTCCTCACTTTATAATAGAAGTGAGAATGGGTACTATTCGGTTGCCAAAGAACGGGTGGTCGTGGTTCTCTGTCTGACCAAAACACCACAGCCATCCTCAGTATAACGAGTGCTTAGGTTTTCGTCCACGATGTCAACCCGCTTTCTTTGTGTAGCTTGTGGCAAGCAGAATATCCCGGATACGTTCAAATGCTTCCGGGTTCGGTTCGTTGGAGAAGCTGAAAACAACGGGATAGCCGTTGATTACCAAATACTGTTTGTTGGTATCAGCATTAGCCGCAGGGATGTTGGATGCGACCTGAGAAAATTTATCGACCATTCAATCACCCTTCCTGTGTGTTTTAATAATTAAATAATAGGGTTTTAATATGTAACAAGGGGCATCTGCGGTTTGCGGATGCCCCTTGTGTATATGGGAGAAATGCCTGTGAATGTCAGAATTTCATCGGCAGTGCGTCTTTTCTGCACTTGCCGTTGTAGGCGGTGTAGATGGGGAAAACGTATTTTT
>DXUR01000077.1 GCA_019417795.1 Clostridiales bacterium
CCTACACCTGTGGCCTAAAAGTGGCGTGGGGACTGGATTGGATGCTTCTGTTATATCAATATAATTTCGAAGCTTTTCCGAAATCTCTCTCATCACGGCATCATAAAAATCATGCACAAATTGGGTTTCATTAATAATGAGATTTTGATAACGATGCTTCTCCACAACTGCACGGATGATCGGCCGCAGATCAATTTCTTTTTTGATGCTCTCGTTATACTTTGTTGCGCGGAACTGACCGGATATGCCCAAGTAGAATTTTAGAATGTGCTTATCAACAATATGTAAATTTGCTTGATACCTTTCCTTCAAGTTTCCATCCTTATCCAAATCAATCGTCTTTTCCTCATAAGAGAACTCACGATTGATTTGGAAAAAAGTCTGAAAGAAATACTGAGGAAAAACATCCATTACTTTTCGCATACTGATGGGGTACATCGCAAAGAGTTCTTGGGCAAAATCATCCGCATTGACATTCTTTTGCACGATGGGCATTATGCCTTCTTTGTAAGCGTTCAAGAAGGGTTTGTCTCCTCGGGGCATGCCATCTTCAGTAAAAACGTCGACATCAGGATTCAATTCTCTCAATACGGCAATAAACGTAAACCATGTTTTGATGAAAAGTGTAACAAAATCAGACTCGGTGATTGCTTTCCATTGCTCGTGTTTTCTTTCTACCTGCATACTGTTATTCCACCTTGTCTTTCAACCATGCCAGCGCAGCATCTTCTCCTTGCTCAATGGCCATTTCAACAGCCTGTTTTGCATATTCAAGTAGTTGCTTAGATTGACGGCGAAGAGCAAAGGAGTTCTGCACTTTCTCGGCAATATCTTTCTGAATTTCTCCATCCAGAATAGGGATAGGAATCTTGGCAATATCATCGTCGTAGATGTTGATGATGCCAGTACTCCCGACAACATACCGATAGATAAGTTCTTGACCGATTGCAGACTGTAGGAATATGCACAACACCTCAGGTAGAACATGTGTGTGTTTTTTAGCTCTGTAGATTCTCAAAGTAGAATCGGTTACAAACGGCTTATCGCCATCATAAGAGAACAAACTAACCTTTCCAAGTGAACCAACACCCATAGAAGCAAATACGACGTCGTTATTGACAACAAGTGTGCTCTTGTTTTCGATACATGTTTCATGGGTAAAATAGCTTTCAATGCCATCGGTATTAACCCCAGAATTGGTAAGCTGCTTAGTTTTAATTACACCAACGTCACTGACCCCTTCTGCATAATTCGTTCCAGAGTTTTTCAGAACATCAAATTCGTTAGGAATCTTTGTGGTTTCAAACTGTTCAAGAGCAGAAAGATAGCCATCGTATTTTGGCTGGTAGTATTCCGCATCCAAACGGCCTGATACTTTAAAAGAGGTCGATAAATACTTGGTTGTATAGGAATCACTCGTTATTCCCTCTGTGCAAACCTTTAATTCTTTTATCAAGATCTGTTTTGCCTCAGAATACAGGATTTGAGCTTGATGGTTGAGCTTTTCCAAAGTTGTAAAGTACTTCTCGACCTTATCTTTAAATGAATTAGAATAATTGCAAACCAACAAATCCCTGATAAGCGTAATTGTAAGATGGGGTTGCGCCGTCATTGAACTTGATCTAACCATTTGCTTATATGCAAAACTGCTGGAAAAAAACAAGTATAACACAATGTAATCCTTGCGACTAAGAGCAGAAGCGTTTATGAAGATTAAATCTCTTGTCACGTAACTGGGCTGAGTAATTAAACCTGCTGTTCCTACTCGACCTCCCTTTGTCAACACCACATCGCCTGGATAGCACATATGAAGAGTTCTAAATTCTTCGCCCATCTCGGGGATATTAACACAGGCATTGTACTCTATTTGATCTTTGACATCTGCGACCCGAACAAAGGGAATAGTGCCAGTGTTATAATAGGGTTCAAGCGATGGATAGAAGGCACTTGCATCTACCTGTAATCCTTGAGATTCAATTGTTACAAATTTATCCCTATTTTTGCATATGAACTGTTCAATTTCTAAATATTCTTTTTTGTAATAGTCGCTATCAAATCTCAGAGTTGTTGTATCACAAACGTCAGACATTCTAATTTCGCTACATTCCAGCCCATCCATCAAAGCCTTGTACTTGGCTTCATCGAAAGGTTCAACGGATGGGCTTATTGAAAAAAACTTAAACCTTCCTTCTTAGCAAACTCAATAAATGCTTCTGCAATGCCGTCCGGGGTCAAACCGTCGTGACTATACAAATCATGGTCAACAATCAAGTGTCCGTGGCGATCAAGTACATTTTCCCCGGTAATGGGGTCTTTTACATAGATCTTCTCTCCGGAGTTATCTTTACTCGGCTTTTGCATGGTAGCAAAGAAAATGGGGTAATCTTCCTTCTTCGGGCACAGCTCATCATCCCATTTCTGAACAAATAGAACGGAGGTCTTGGTTCCTGTGTGGGGTTTGAACACATTGCCATGCAAGCCTACAACGGCAAGGATACGGCAACGCTCAGCAATAAATTCACGAATGTACTTATCGCTGGAGTTGTTGAAGCGGCCCTGCGGCAAAACGATAGCCATACGACCGCCAGGTTTAAGGAAGTTCAGGTTACGCTCGATAAACAGCACATCACGGCCAACCTTATTCTGCCATTTGCCGGCACTGTTTTTGCCAAGCTCATAATGAGAAATAATTGTGTTTTCCTTGATATCACCAGCAAACGGAGGATTTGCCATCACGAGGTCAAACTGGAACTGGCTATAATCCTTCACACCAGCAGGCTGAAGCTTTTTCAGTTTCTTAAAGCCCTCGTTATAGGTATCAATCCAATCTTCCTGCTTAGTAGTCTCGCCCCAACGGGAATAGTCCAGTGTATTCAGATGAAGCACGTTAGTCTGACCGTCACCGGCGATCAGGTTCAGCGTGCGAGCAACACGAACGGTTTTTTCATCAAAGTCAATGGCAAAGACGTTGTCTCTGACAAAATTAGTTTCCTCAGGAATGCGCTCCGCAGCAGTGAATCCATCACCTTCGGGAAGTCCTTTTTCTCTGCGGATATCTTTCCAAACCTTGAAAATACTATGGACTGTAAAGCCAGAGCTGCCGCAGGCGGTGTCGATGATTTTGTCCTTGGTAGTGGGATTCATCATCTTGACGCACATATCAATGACATATCGAGGAGTAAAATACTGACCCTTTTCACCCTTCTGCGCTTTGCTCATCAGATATTCAAACGCATCATCCACAACATCAAGATTGTTATTGAAGAGCTTAATGTCCTGCAGAGAAGCTACGCAGACTGCGAGATGAGAAGGGGAAAGTAGGATTTTGCTTTCGTCGGTGAAGATGCCTTCCCATTTCTTTTTAGCGTCATCAAACAGACCCTGAATTTTTTCCTTCAGTTCATAGTCAGTATTTCCGTTGTTACGGAACTGCAGATAAGCGGTGGGGTCATTGGCACAGATCAGCTCATCATACAGTTTAGCGAAAATCAGTTTAAAGATTTCTTCAAAGGAATCTACACCAGCACTGGCCAGAACTTCATCTTCCATCTCTTTAATCAGGGAACGAAGGGACTTCTTCTGGGTGCTGATTTTATCTTTACGCTTCAGATCTTCATAGGTAAACTTTTCGTTGATGATATCAGAAAGCTTCTGCGTAGCTTTGGGAATGTCACTGATTTCCTCAAAGAAATTGGGATCTTTTCGATTGTAGCAGGAAATTTGTTCGCCGTTTGTCCAAACGCCAATAGGTGCACCGGTGGCATTACAGTAGGATTTCAGCTGCTCCTTGCCATCAGTAAGTTTCGGCTTTTTCAACTCAACGATGATATACGGCACCATAGGACGATTTTTGTCCATAATGGCGATATCTGCTCGCTTTACCTCACGGCCAAAGTGAATTGGAGTTTCCAACTGAATGCGGCTGGCGGCATATCCGTATTCGTTCATCAGCTTGTAAATATAGAGCTGACGAACAGCTTCTTCGGGAGTAAGCTTGATTTCTTTGTCACGGATTGCGCAAGTAATATAAGGCACCTTGCTACCACGGACAGCCTTCATGAAAATGCGAGCACTCACCGCAGATTTGGCTTCAACAGAGAATAGCGTATCATCATATGTAGTATTTTTGAAAAGTTCATTCAATGTCATTTGTTGTTCCTCCTGATGCGGAAATGCCCGCATAAATAAGTTGCTCGATTTGTGTAATTTGTTCTTCTGATGGATCAACTGCAATTAGTTGTCTTATCAGACCCCATAGTTTCGGGTTCTTACTGAGTTCTGCGTTTATGTCTGGTGGCGATGTCTCTTTGGCTTTTGCGAAAAGGACCAACATTTTTTCACGCAGTTCAGGAGGTGGCTGGAGTTGTTCTATTAGTCTTAGTAGCAACTCTTCAGAAGGGAAGATCATTCCGCTTTCAATCGAGCTGAGAGAAGCGTTTGTGATATCTACAGCCAGTGCTAACTGCCGCTGAGAAAGATGCGGTTGTTTCTTTTCTCTCGATTGCTTGATCCATTTGCCAAGTTTCTTCTTGTCAGCAGCTGAAACGGCCATTGACTTTCCTCCCTTCTTGTTGTTAGCTGTTAACTAACAGCTAACAACAAGATAGCATATTTACTCAAAGATGTCAATGTTGAGAACTGCTGCAAACTCTCACTTAGAATTACATTTGCTCAGAAGAAACGTAACCGTCAAAACTGAGCCCGACTTGAAAGGCACTCTCCAATATGAAACAATACTCTCATATAGTAGCGGATAGTATATGCGACTATCATATAGTCGGTGGTAGTCTCACGCATCCGGCACATATGGGGGTATTTTTCATGGGCAGTCAATTACAGGCAATGAATGGTCAGAATAAGCTGGCACTCTGGGCAGAGCGTGTATCGGCCTGCCGGAGCAGTGATCTGAGCGTACGAGACTGGTGCAAAGAAATAATATCAGTGAGCCAACCTATTACCGGTGGCAGAAAAAGCTTTACGGAATCGCAAAAGCGCAGCAGGAACAGCCCCGCTTTGCAGAGATAACACCCACGCAGATAACTTCCAGCCCGGCAGCGGTTACTGTGCGGTTCGCCGGAGCGGAAATCGATATTCAAAACGGTGCAGATGAGGAGACCGTGGGCATGGTGCTGCGGCTGCTGAAGTCATGCTGAACGATTTTAGCGGAGCTGAAAGGGTGTTCTTAGCGACTGGTTTTACCGATTTACGCAGAGGAATTGACGGCCTGGCTGCCATTGCTCAGCAGCAGTTTGAACTGGATCCCTTTACCAACACCCTGTTTCTTTTCTGTGGCAGACGCTGGGGCCGAATCAAGGCGCTGTACTGGGAGGGTGACGGATTTGTGCTGCTTTACAAACGGCTGGAGTCCGGTTCCTTCCAATGGCCACGATCTGAAACGGAAGCCAGAGCACTCACGGCCCAGCAATACCGCTGGCTGATGGAGGGGTTGAGTATTGACCAGCCTAAGGCACATAAGGCCGTAAATGCTTTGGAAATAGTTTGAAAAAGGATAAGTTTTTTGTACTTTTATGTAGAAATATGGTATACTGACAACAATAAGTAAAGCAACTTGCAGGGAGGGATTGCCGTGGCAGACCACAACCACATCGACTCCCAGATGAAGGCCGAACCGTGGCAGTTCATCCTTGCAGAGTATATTCGTGAGGGAGAGCCGGCACGCATCGAAAAAAGCTATCTCTAACAGGCCGTCATCGGCTTGCAGGTGGTGGACGGGCTAAAGACCTCCGATTATCTGCTACAAACGGATGTATAACCGCACATAACGGTTGCAATTGTGCAGAAAAATCTTGCTGTGACGAGACAGATGAATTGAGGAGGTGTGACAACAAAGTGGACAAGAAATCCAGAAAAAAAGAATTGGCGCTTCGCAGTTCTGCCGCAGAATATCTGACCTTTGTGGCCTCCACCGGCGACAGTGACGAAAGTTTTGAGATGCGTTATGAGGATGAGAATATCTGGCTGACGCAGAAGATGATGGCGGCGCTTTACGATGTTGACATTCGCACAATTAATGAGCACATTAAGAAAATATATGACGACCACGAACTGTCGGAGGAAGCAACTATCCGGAATTTCCGGATAGTTCAAGCCGAGGGGGGACGGCAGGTCAACAGAGAACTGAAGCATTACACGCTTCAAATGATCATTGCTGTTGGATTTAAGGTCAACAATCCCCGTGCGGTACAGTTTCGCAAATGGGCGGGGCAGATCGTGAAAGACCATACCATCCAAGGCTGGACCATGGATAAAGAACGCCTGAAAAAAGGACATATGTTTACGGATGAATACTTTGAGCGTCAGCTCCAGTACATCCGTGAAATTCGGCTGTCTGAGCGGAAATTCTATCAAAAGGTCACGGACCTCTACGCCACAGCTTTCGACTACGACAAGGATGCAAGGACCACTCGTCTGTTTTTCCAGACCGTGCAGAACAAGCTGCATTATGCCGTTCATCGCCACACAGCGGCAGAACTGATCGTGGAGCGGGCTGATGCGGCGAAAGAACACATGGGGCTGGCAACCTGGGAAAATGCACCAGACGGAAAAATCGTAAAGGCTGATGTGACCGTAGCCAAGAATTATTTGAGCGAAAAGGAAATGTCATATCTGGAGCGGATCGTGTCTCTCTATTTGGACTATGCCGAGCTTCAGGCTGAACGCAAAATTCCTATGAGTATGGAGGATTGGGCGAAGCGTCTGGACGGGTTCTTGGAGTTTAACGGAAACGAACTGCTGACGGGACCCGGTAAAATCAGCGCGGAGCAGGCAAAGCTTCATGCCGAAACAGAGTTTGAGAAATATCGAATTATTCAGGATCGACTCTACAAGAGCGACTTCGATCGATTCCTCATGTTGGAGCAGTCGACGCATGATGCTCTGCCGGAGGATTGACTTTCTATTGTTTACAGCAGCGCAAAATAAAACTCTTTTCTTGTTGAAAAACTCGGGGCTCCAAAATTAACGGAGGCATCCGTTAGGGGTGCCTCCGTTAGTTTTAGAACAGCTGTAGCGCGATTGAGAAGGCGAAAGGAAGAGAAATGAGACGCAGCAAACTATCTGACCATACCTTTCAAAAAGGTAAGTTTATAACGCCAATAAATGCAATACCGCTGATGCATGAACTTGAAGACGAAAAGTCGTGGACTTATGGCCGCATGCCAGAGTACCTTTGGATTGGATTGATTTTGAAATATTATGGACGAGATGAAGGGTTAAGAAAGTCCTACGGCATTATTTCTGCATTACACAAATTGGCACCTGGCCTCTATACAGCAAGATTATCACAGATATTAAAGCTGGACGCAGATATTCAAAAGAGATTTTATGATTACATTATTTGCAGTGGAGCTAAAGAAGCACTTGCGCCGTTAACGGTTTTTCTTACTGCAAGCAAAGCCCCGATTTTTGCTAAGTGCTTTTATTGTCCAGATCAGAGTGTTGAGGACAGGTGTGAAGCGATAATTCAGACAATGCGTGAAATAATGGATCACCAATCTAATGAAGCAACTGATATCAGGTTTGTAGCACTCTATTTTAATCAACTTTCAGGGGAAGTACATCTTTTAAGAGAACAGGTGGATTTGCTGGTGGCCTATCCGTCATCCAAACACACTGATGAAATAATGTGCATGGCTCGTCCAACAGTACGTTCTCTTGAAATGATGATTTTGACTTTTGAAGAGGTTGACTCTGCATACTTGAAGGAATTTTGGAGGTGTGTAAGCGAAATGACAGATTGCAGTATATTCGCCATTCGATTTTCAGAGGAAAAGAGAAACATCACCGCATACATGGAAAAACTGCATGAGGTATTTGTGTATCTCTCGGAACTGTTTTTAACAGCTGCCCCGCTTAATGAGAAAATGAGTGTTTTGCTCGGGATTGCGACATATTCTTATAAGCGATTGAAGGAAATTTATGAGCATCAGTTATTTAATTCTATATCTGGCAGAAGTTGCGTGCGTGTCTTGATTGAAGACTACGATTCTTCTTTTGAACATGGATTATGGGGAGCTATTCGTGAGTCTTCTCTTTTGAAATGTAACAACCCCGCTCATAAATATCATTGTGTTCCGGATGTTGAGGACGAAACCAGATTGAAAACCGTTCTGCCAGATTGTATTATGATTATGAACAAAACTATATCTTTTTTGGACGAGATATATGGTATCCCAGAACAGTTGTTAAATGAGGTAATTAACTTTGAAATCAAACCTATTGCTGGATAAGATTCATTTAATACAAACTGAATATAAAGAATTGCTCGCAACTTTGTTGCCAAAATTAAAAAGTAGCCATTCACCAGAAGCGTTGGATGAAATTAATTTATTCTGGCTGCGTCATATCGAGGAAATTCAGCTGTATCTAAAAGCTTGGTTCCCTGGTGAAAACAGTTACGTTTTCACGGCTGCCACATTTATGGATTTTGAGGATAACGAACACTTACCTTTTTTGTTAATGGGAGACAAGCATATTCTTGATGATCCTCTGAGTAAGTATTCAGAAATACGAAGTAAAATGCCAGATGGCAAAGATGCTGAATTTCTATATGAGCAAATCGGAGTGACAGCAGAAGATAATCTGAAGCTATTAGAAAATGTTCATGGTGAAATCCTCATACTGCCGCTTCGACTTCTCAACCAATCAAATGGCTATCATTCGCTCTATAGCGTCGGGGGACAAGCATTTATTAGCCTTTTTAATGGAATCGACAATCTGAACGATTACTTTGCAAAGTGTAACAGCATTGATGATATTATACGATTTGCCCGTGAAGATATTGGAAGATTAGTGATGTTCTCGGAAGATGATAATGTGATGTTACCATTTGGAGAGCGGTTCAGGGGCGCTTTGTCTGGAACCAAATACATGGTAGATCGAGCCAAGCCAGATTCATACAATTTCTTTATACTTGTATTTGGGTGTATCCAACAAGCCATTGATGTTCTTGTATCGTGTATAGAGTACGGCTGTATCCCATATATTAGATATCCAGTTTCGCTTCACTACATCTCACTATTGTCGGAAAGTATGTTAGACATAGAGCACATAGTCAAGCTTCGTTTCAAGATGAGTGTTGCATTTGTTGTTTATCAGCTTTGCGATAAGGGTAGACTTGCAAGAGTTAGTTTAGAAGAGTTTTTGAAACAGATTCAGGCATATAACTTTAATGAAAAGCTGTTCCGAGTTCTTGCCGAACATGATATTAATGAAAATAGTTTCTTAGGGCATACAATTACACAGCTGGTAATTGACGAGTTAGAGGCATTCTATAATATACTGGCTGAAGAAAGCGGTATATAAAGTAAAAAAATCTGGCGAGTAACTGATAGAGATACAGCGGATGTGGTTTCTGACTTTGTAACCAAGGTTGCGGAGAGCGAGTTTTACGATCAGCGGGCGAATGCGTAAAATTGCGGCTTGACCACAGTTCCACCACAGACCGATGTGGAAATAACGGAGGCTGCACTTCTCGAAAGTTCTGGAAACAACGTTGTTCGGAACAAAAATGACTAAAAACAAGTAGAAATTATTATAAAAATTATCAAAAATCTCTTGGTAAGGATGAGGTCGGCAGTTCGAATCTGCCCAGCAGCTCCAAAATGTGTTG
>DXUR01000770.1 GCA_019417795.1 Clostridiales bacterium
AGTTGTAGGACACCATAACATACCCGCGGCAATTCAGAAGCGTGTCATGGAGCCGCTGGTGATCCGCTTTTGGGAAGCCCACCTCATAGCACTCCGCCTCAAAGTAGGGCGGGTCGCAGTAGATCCAGGCATCCTCCCGGTCATACTGGCGGATGACATCCTCAAAGTCCTTATTTTCCACGATGACATTTGCCAGTCGGCGGGAGCACTCCCAAATGAGATGAAAGAAGCGGCGTATGTCGCAGGGCTTGCCGCCGAAGGACTTGGCGCTGCCGCTGAAGCTGTAGCGAACCAGCTTGAAGTAATCTGCGGCACGGCGGATATCTCCGCGCGGAGCGCGTTCCAGCATAAGTGCGCGGATGGCTTCGGCATCGGGAGGCTTCAAGTAGACCTCTGTCAGATTCATCTCCTCCTGCAGGTAATCATCCGTGAACTCACCTCTGGAGAAGAACTTGTAAAGGACATTGAAGTCGTCCCGCGTATTCAACGGCAAGAAGCCCAATTCTGAAAGCAACGCAAGGGTGCGGTTTTTCACGCAGCAAAACAGGTTGGTAAGGTTCCCGTTGAAGTCGTTGTAGACCTCCATGCACCCCTTCCGAGTAGGGCGGTTCATGGTTACTGTGCCGCTGCCCCCAAACACATCGATAAAGCGGCTATATCGCTCCGGTGCCATCTTGTTAATGATCCACAGCAGCTTACCTTTGCCCCCCACCCAGGGTATAAAGCTGTTCAAGATGCACCTTCTCTCAAGGGAAACGCATCCAGTGACCGCTCTAATCCGTGCCTTGCTGCCGCCAGTCCATTTTCCATGCTTTGAAGCTGCTGAATCGTGGAGTAGACTTCGCCGGCAGTCGCAGCGTAGAAATATCCGCATCGATCACTCCCAATGGGAATACCTTTGCGCCTCATACGATTTACCAGTTTACGAAGATCTGTTCCGCTAATCCCGAGGGCTGTTTCCAGTTCAGCACCGCTCGCTCTGTATTTTCGCCCAGTACATGCTCCTTTCAGGTAATTCAACAATTTTTCTTCTCGCATTTCTGCTCCTTTCCGAGACCACTGTCCCGGATTTTGGAACAAAATGAGCAAAAAAGAAGGGGGCCGCTTCCTCCATCCGGGAATACGGCCCCTTGCTGTTATTTTTTTCTGCTCCGTCCATACAGGTCGGTTGCCGTTCTTTTTGCTCCTGTGAATCGAATAACATCTCCAATATACTTTAAGAACGGATTCCGTTCAAAAGGAGATTGCTGTATGGATCAGGTCGCATTGGGAAAACGAATCAAAACTGCCCGTGAGCGTGCCGGTATGACGCAGGAGGATCTTGCTGCTGCCGTGGACTACAGCGTGGACCACATGAGTGTGGTCGAGCGCGGAGTCAAAGCACCAAAGCTGGATAAGCTGGTCACCATCGCCAATGTACTCAAGGTTGGAACGGACGAGCTGCTTCAGGATAATTTGGATGTGGCAACGCTGCTTCACGCCACAGAGCTCTCCGAGCGATTGAAAACACTGTCACCAGAAGGGCAGCGTAAGGTGATGAATGTGCTGGATACTTTGGTCGACGAATTGCGGTAACACCGGTGCAGAGGTTTGCTTTTTTGCAGACCTCTGTTTTTTTCGACTGCGTTCGACGATTTTCCCCTAAACCTCTGTGCTATTGTAGTTCTATAAGAACGGCACCGTTCAAAATAGCAAGGAGAGATACCATGAAGAGAAAGAACATAAGCGCCGATACCGCACTGTTAGAAGTTGCCCGTAGACACAACACCACCGTAGATGAGGTACGAAAAGAAATCCGGATTGCAATGGCGGTGGCAATGTGTATCCCTGATCCTGATGTACAGAAAAGATGGCGTGAGATTCCACATGGTGCCGAAGTCCTCACGCCGGAAGACTTTATCGCCTATGCTGCGCGGAAATGCCTGGAGAGGTTGTAAGCTGCTTTACTCATCTCATCGTCATGTTCGCTTCTGATGCTTTTTGCACTGGCGTCAGCATGGGCTGATAGTCCGCACGGTGCAGCAGGCCGTAGGGTGAGAGCACTGCGTTGTCCTCCCTGATGAGGTCGCAGCCGTAGGCGTAGAGGTTTACATGGGAAATCAGCAATTCCA
>DXUR01000771.1 GCA_019417795.1 Clostridiales bacterium
TCTGCGGCGCTGCTTGTGTGATTTGGATCTGGCTGCCCTGCAATTCCTGACGGATTGCCTGACGCACAGCCTCCAGCAGTTCCCGCTGATTTTTGTGTTCACAGATCATCCGGCAAACGGCGCCGGTGCGTTCACCTGCCGGAATATCCATCAGCGTCCGCCACGCCTGCCGCTGGATAGGTGAGCGCATGGAGAAGGACAGGTTCAGCCGCTTCTTGTCACTGCTCATGCTTTTTCGACATTCGCTCTGTCAGACGCTCATATCCCTTGGCATTTAAGCAAACGTCATCCAGTATGATGGGTCGGCATAGTCCGTCCGCGGCGGAAGCATGATGCTTCAGCAGCGTCGCACCGCCGCCAAGAAAAACAGCAGGCATGGCTCGGACGTCCAGACCGCTCTCCGCGATGGCAGAGAGCAGGCGTTTGGTGTAGCGTTCCGCTTCCTGATAAATGATCTTTTTCGCGTCCTCGTTCACATGGCTGGCATCGCCGCGCAGAACGCTTTCAATCTGAGCTGCCGTCATAGACAGGCCAAGGCCACGGCGGATCTGCTCGCTGATCTCATCCAGACAGCGGATCATGCCGAGTTCCAGACTGCGGCAGGTGGCGGCGTTGGGGATGCGGTTGTCCAGCCGCATGAGATCCACCGTCCAGCCGCCGATATCCGCAACGATGACGGATGGCTCATCCAGCAGGCTACCCTGCGTCAGCGCTGCGGCATAGCCCTGCGGATACAGCGACGCTTTGGAGATCGTGATGACATAGTCCTGTCCTTCATAGCGGAAGGACACCGGTTTGCCGCCCCGGCACAGGTAGTCCCGGAACGCTTTCTTATCCCTGCCAAAGCTGGTGAGCGGCAGTCCGGCTGCCAGATGGAGGTCCGCTGCCGGTCCGGCATTGCGGTATACCAGTTCCTTTGCTATGGCGGCCAACGTAAGAAGGTAGTAATCCTCCGTTTGGGTCTTGTCCTTTTGGAGCGGCTGGCGTCCGCTGCCCACCACATAATATTTACCGCCGTATTCCAACACATTGTTCAGCGTGTACGGCTCATGCTCATGGGCCACCAGCCCGGTGTGAAAGGAAAAATGCGCGGTCTTCATGGCAGCGTAGCCATGATCTACACCGATGATGACGGATTCGCTCATCTGGCCTCACCTCCATGATTGCGGTGTTTCTTTTTGGGCGCTTGCCGCTGGTCATACGCCTTTCCGGCACGGATGAGATCCCGCATTTCCTTTTGCTGCACATTCCAGCGTGTCTTGCCATCCCAGCCCGGATGCGCCGCGCAGAGCCGTGGCAGGTACTGTTTCAGCTCCGGTCCCTCTCTGGGAAATTCAATACCGCCCTTGTAGACGATATCCTGTTCCAGTTCTGCCAGCAGTGTTTCGTATCTTGTCTGATCCGTCTGGTCATAGGCGCTTTTGCCGGTGAGCTGCTCATAGGCATAATCTCCCACATAACTGAGCGTCTCAAAGCAGCAGTCCCCGTAGGGGATGACCTCCGCAAGAGAATCCGGGTCTGCCAGCGCGGACAGATAGACATCCCTTCCCTGGGCAATGAGCCAGGCGCGGAAGTCGATAAATCCGTCATCGCTGCAGCCGTATTCCTTCATAACTCCGGCGGCATCCCACAGTCCAAACTTATCCGCAAGGTCTTCGTAGGCGTGGAGAATGTCGTGGAAGTTCTGTGCCTGCTCCGGCCCCATTGATACCAGCCAGTCTTTCAGAAAGGCCATCATAGCGTCCATGTCCTGTCCGCAGGTCTCCTTTGCACTCCGAATCAACTTCCAGAAGGAATCTTTGTTGATCTCGGTGATGTTATCGTTCATATCCTACCTCTTTCGCTTCTTTTTCCTTTGTTTTCAGGAGATGTGCCAACCCCATGCGCCCCAGCGCATCCGCGCAGATCGCTTCACGAAATGCGCGGTATTCCGGCGTGGTGGTGTCCACTTTGCCGAGAATAGCCCGTTCATAGGTGGTGCCGGGGACGATCTCCCATGTGACTGCATCGAAATGAGCTGCTTCCAGATAGCGCAGAAGGGTATGCCCGTCCGCTGCCTCAAACGCGCCCCGGTTATCTTCATAAGGGAAAGCGTCATAGGGC
>DXUR01000772.1:0-825 GCA_019417795.1 Clostridiales bacterium
GAAGCAGGGGAAGACGGCGAGGCTGTACTGACGCCTGTTGCAGGCGCGGAAGCGGGGGAAACCGCCGTTCCTGCGGAGGCTGCGCCCATGCTGCTGGCCGCACCCGCGGCAGCGGACACGCCAATTGACGTTCTTGTGGAAGAGCTGGACTTTGCAAACGGCGTGATCACGGGCATTGATGCGGATTGGCTTGCCAAAAATAAGGATAAGACCCTTTCCGTTACCATTCCTGCGGTAATTAACGGTACGCCGGTGACGAGTATCGGTCAAAATGCTTTTAATGGGAAAAAAGTTGTTGCTGTCGATTTCAGCAATGCAACCAATCTGGAGAAGATCGACAATCAGGCATTTATGCACTCTCCGGTGGCATCGGTTGACCTGTCCAAGACCAAGGTAACGACCATCGGCAAATTTGCGTTTGGCGATTGCACATCCTTGGAAACCTTTATTTTCCCTGATACATTGACAAGCCTTGGTAATTCGGACGGCGCTTCCGTATTCACGGATTGCAGATCTTTGAAGGTCATGCGACTGGCTGATTCTCCGGAAGGCGTTGCCTTTGCATTGCCGAAAACCCTGACGTATATCGGCAAGAATACATTCAAAAACTGCTTTGCTGATGGAGTAGATGCTAAGGTTATCATTCCTGCCAGCGTAGCAACACTTGGCGAGGGTGCTTTTTACGATGAGCATATCACGCAGATCATCTTTGAGAAGACAGTAGATCCTTGGAAAAACGAAGATTATAGCGGGTACGCTAATAGTGCCATAACTCCTCCGAGTGATTGCGATCGCATCATTGTACTTCCGGACAATAAATGTTTT
>DXUR01000772.1:835-2102 GCA_019417795.1 Clostridiales bacterium
GTTCAAAACTGCAAAAAATCTGCACCTATCCTATAAAGATTACGTTTTCTCCCCTCGGTATACAAGAACAGCACTTGAATCATGCGCTTCCTGGCTGGGGCTATAATCCTGCAACTAAGCTTTGGGATTTCAACAATAGCTATAAACTTCCTGATACGAATGGAGCAACAACCGGTAATGACAGCCCTGGCTATGAGTATGTCGGTGGCTGGAAGTTACGCAGTTCCAATCAGGTGTTAAATGAAAATGAAAAGCTTGAAGCTAAGGATAATTCGTCTGATATTGCAACTGTCAGTGGTGAATACAAGCTTGCGAACCCCACGATCTCCTATCTGGTAGACGGAAAACCCGAAGATGTCGATGCTGATCAGCCCTTCATCGTGACCATCGGCGACGGCAAGGAGCACTCGATCGGTATTCAGGTCGATCACCCGCTGCTGAAGGAGAATCAGGGTACTGACGAGGATTACGTTTACTTTAAGTACTACTGGTTTGACGAAGTATCGCTCGGAGACGGAAAGAACACTCTGAACGGCCCGAGAAGCACGGAAGAACCGGAGCGTTTTTCTGCCGCAACGAGCAATGTGGAAATTCGATATGTGGACGGCGAGCATAATACCATTCCCATTGCAAAGACGGAACACGCAAGATATGAAGGCAGCTCCTATGAGGGCTATAATGACTACTATCTTGTAGTGGTGTTCGGTTACCATGTTGTGAATGGCGATAAGATCAATACGCCATTCTATCTCAGTGCAAATAACGGTATTGCTGTTGGGAACGCCAATGTGACGGATAGACCGCATCTGTTGCAGGTCAAGGTCGATGAAGTTCGCACCATCACCGCAACCGCCGACGAGCACGGCAAGATCGACCCCGCGGGCACGATCACCGTACCCAAGGGCGACAACAAGACCTTTACCATCACGCCCGATTCCGGCTACCACATCAAGGACGTGCTGGTGGACGGCAAGAGCGTCGGCGCGGTGAGCACGCACACGTTTGAAAATGTGGTGGATAACCACACGATCCACGCTACCTTTGCAAGGAAACACACGCCCACTCTCTCCACGCCCACCGTGGAGATCCCCGATGACGACGCCCTCGGTCTGAACACGGACGATCACTTCGCCTACATCATCGGTTATCCGGACGGCACGGTGCAGCCGAACGGCCAGATCACCCGCGCCGAGGCGACGACCATCTTCTTCCGCCTGCTGACGGAGGAGAGCCGTAGCGCGAACCTGACCAAGACCAACGGATATAC
>DXUR01000773.1 GCA_019417795.1 Clostridiales bacterium
GACGATGCACAAAATCGTCATGCGGTTCTGCCGTCTGCGTACCTTGGCAGAAATCGGGATCAGGCTCAGATAGCTTTTCATTTCTGTGCTGCTCATTCCCGGCACCTCCCAAAATCGGTCAGGCAGCCGTCCGATACCTGCAACACCCGGTCTGCCGTCTGCGCAATGCTGCGGTTGTGGGTGATCATCAGGATGGTCTGCTCGTATTTCCGGGATGTTTCTTTTAGCAGGGCAATGACCTCGCTGGTGTTCTGGGTGTCCAGATTGCCGGTCGGCTCATCCGCCAAAATCAGTGAAGGGCGGGTCATCAGGGCGCGGCCGATGGCTACCCGTTGCTGCTGCCCACCGGAAAGCTGGCTTGGCAGATGCTTCCGACGGTCTTTCAGATTCAGCACGGTCAGCAGTTCTTCCAGATATGCCCTGTCCGGCTTTTGGTAGTCCAGCAGCACCGGGAACAGGATGTTCTGCTCCACGGTCAGCTCCGGGATGAGGTTGAATGCCTGAAAGATAAAGCCGATATTGCGGCGGCGGAAGATCGTCAGCTCCCGGTCTTTCATGGCAAAAACATCCTTGCCATCAATCAGCACCTTGCCGGAAGTCGGCGTATCCAGTCCACCAATCAGGTTGAGCAGGGTGCTTTTGCCGGAGCCGGATTCGCCAACGACCGCCACATATTCGCCTTTCGGCACGGAAAAGCTGACATCTTTCAGCGCATGGACAGCAGTTTCTCCGCTGCCGTAGGTCTTGCAGAGATGGTTGACTTCTAATAGTTCCATAGTGTATCCCTCACTTTGCAGGTTCCTTCGATTCAGACGGATTTTCTCTGTCTGTGCAGAAAAGGATAACACGTCAACCTTACTGCAAGCCTACACCCAGCCTACAATTTTGTAGGAATCGGAAAATTCAGAGTAAAGGTCGTGCCCTTTCCCAGCTCGCTGTCTACTTCAATGGTGCCGTGATGGGCTTCCACAACGGCTTTTGCCAGCGGCAGACCCAGCCCGATGCCCTGTGTATCCTGTGAAAAGCGGCTGCGATAAAACCGTTTGAAGATATGGTACAAATCTTCCGGGTGGATGCCGCTGCCGTTGTCGCGCACTTTGATCTGAACCATGGACGGCAGTGCATTCCACTCTACCTGAATCGTATCTCCGCTCTTTGTGTGGTCAAGGGCATTCTTTACAAGATTGTCCACAGCTTCCTGCATCCAGTCACGGTCGCACCAAAGTGTAACCGCCTCTGAGCCGGACAGAACGAGCTTTTTCTGTTCCTGCTCTGCACGATAGTTATACTGCCGCGCGATGTCCTGCACCATTTCAGCAACATTTTCGTTTTTCTTCTCCAATACGACCGAACCGGCATCCAGCCGGGTGATTTTGAGCAGATTCTGCACCAGCGTTTCGATGCGGTCCAACTCCTGTTCGGACAGGTCTGCAAACTCTTTGACTTCCGACGGCGAAACCGCTTCGTCCTGAAGCAGACCGTTGTAGATATTCAACGCCGCCAGCGGTGTTTTGAGCTGGTGCGAAATATCTGCAATGGTATTTTTCAAAAAATGCTTCTCCCGCTGCTCGTTGTCTGCGTGTGCGCTCAGAACTGCCGCCAATGCATTAACGGAGTGAAACAGACGGTAAAGTTCTCCCTCCCGGTCGCAGCCCAGCCGTGCATCCGGATTGCCATCCAGACAGCTTTGGATTTGCTGGACTGCCTGTTCCAGAAGCGCGCTCTGCCTTTGGAAATAGCGAAAAAGCACGCCCCAGAGACAGCCGCCCAGAAGCAGAAAAACCAATAGTAACCCGAAAGAAAATACATGCGTCGTATGCCATACGATGCCCTGCGTGAGAGCCAATGCCACTGCCCAGACCGCCAGCACGGCTTGGAATAAATTCCGGATCTCCCGGTTTGCGAATACTTTCATACGGCACCTTTACCCATTCCATTTATAGCCCATCCCGCGGACGGTCAGCAGCATCTGCGGTTTGCCGGGGTCATCCTCGATCTTCATCCGCAGCCGCCGGATGTACACCGTTAAGGCACTGCTGTCAATGTAATCCCCATCGCAGTCCCACAGTGCATCCAGAATTTGTTCCTTGGATAGCAC
>DXUR01000774.1 GCA_019417795.1 Clostridiales bacterium
AGATTGCGCCGTGGCAGAACTTTCATCTCGCCCAGCTCTTTGATTCGCATTTTTGCCAAAAGATACGCATTTTTTATCTTGTATTTTGGATGATTGCGTGGTATTTTGATTATGAATTTATATAACCTACTAAAAGCAAAGGGATACGGGAGCGAGGACGAGTCAAACGTTCTTCAGACAGGTGGAGGAAAGCGTTGAGAATACAGGCAAAAACGCTTTAAAATGGATCCGTCGCACGCTGGTCGCTCCATATTGAATTTGAGAAGTGGGAATTACTATGACTGATTCCTTTAATACTGACATTGCTCGCTTTTGCCGCATCTATCAGAAGAATGTCTCCGAAGCTCTGAATGCGACCTTTTCCCGTACCGATGCCGAACTGCTCAAGAAAAGATTGGGCGAGGCGTTCGACCTCTTCTGCGAATCGGTTGCCAATCGTTTGTGTGAGGAACTGCGATGACCGGCTTCGTGTTTGCGTTGAGTTGAGGCTGCGCTTCCTCCAGCGCAGCCTCGGCCTTGCTGTGGCTGCCTGCGTGATTGCCAAGCAGTTTGATGATCATCATGGCGAGAACCTTAACCTTTTCGCTCGATTGCTCGGTTATGTAGGCAAGTCTCATTTTGTTGCCCTCTTTATATGTAATTAATTTAGTAAGGTGACTTTTATGGAAACAATAACAGCTTTTGACAATCATCCTGCGCTATACCCATATAGAACACCTGACCCGTGAGATGGTGGGAATTTGATTGACTACATCACTGTTGGCAAGCGAGTTCAAGGCACACGGGATATTTCGATTAAGATTCATTGGAATTGATGTGTATTATAATATCACCGCGTCAGTAAGTTTTGAGGAGGAATGATCATGGACTATATTCTAAAGCAATTTGATAAACCGCTGATCAAATTCTCCGCAACAACTGATACCAGTGAACCGGAGATACAAATTCTTTGGGCAGATGAAGAAAGCAAGACGCTTTTTCCGCTGGATATGACGTTGACGTCGGAGGGCTTAGGCCGTTGGCTGCGGCATCGCACGATTCCTAAGAATAGAGCCTTTGTTCATGACCTCTTGGCAAAGAGCGGGCTGAATTTGAATCGCCCGCTCGGTATTATCGATGTCTGCAAGGGCTTGTCGCTCAACGACTGCTATTGGGTCGTAAAAGACGGTGATGAAGCTTCATTTGCTCAGGCGAACCTTTATGACAACCGTTTCAGCAATATTTTAGCAGAACTTGCTTTTACCGGTCATGGCAGCAATGTCAGAGCATCGCTACTTTCAAGCCCCGAATTTACCACCAATGGAATGCTCCGCAAATGCTGGCGCCGTATCGGCGGCAAAGTCTATCTTTACAAGGGTGGCACCGAGGGGGCATCCAACACCGGCTATGAGCCGTACTCGGAATTTTACGCAGCACAGGTAGCAGCTGAGATGGGCATTCATGCCATCTCTTACGGCTTATCGAAATGGAAAGGTATTCTCTGCTCCACCTGCGAGCTTTTTACCAGCAAGGAGTATGCCTACCTCCCTATTGGACATCTTGTTTCTAAGGGAGGATTGGAAGCCGTCAGAGCGTATTATGAAAAGCTGGGGCCGGAATTTGTGAACGCGCTGAATGAGATGCTGGTGTTTGACGCGGTGATCTGTAATACAGACAGACACTTCGGCAATTTCGGCGTGCTGGTCGATAACAGAACCAACGCAATCACCTCCCCCGCTCCCCTGTTTGACCACGGCAATTCCTTGTTCAACTTTGCCGGTACAGACGCATGGGCTGACAGTACCGCTTTGGAGGAATATATCAAAACACTGTACCCCAGCGTGTACGATGATTTTCTCGGTACGGCGAAGAGCGTTCTGATGCCGGAACTGCGCGAAAAGCTGCGCCATCTGTTGACATTCCATTTTAAGAAGCACTCCCGCTACAATCTCCCCCCAGAACGGTTGAGAATGGTCGAAAAGCAGATACAAAAGCGGGCAGGAATCTTGCTGGAGCATTAAAGAGCGCGGCTGCGGAAATATCAAATGTTGTCCTTACGCCATCGCAGCAGAGCAGAAAGCGCGCGTGACGTACGACAATATCCTGCGCCTTTCCGACG
>DXUR01000775.1 GCA_019417795.1 Clostridiales bacterium
CTTCATTTGTTTTCACCCCCACAACTCACGGTTTGCCAACGACTTCTCACTAATAAGCATAGCATATAAAGCAACTTACATCAACGCCTTCTTCATGGTAAATCAGCGACCTTTTTATGAATACCGTTCTGTTTTGCCTGTTCGCTCGCCGCCCTGCGCCGTTCCTCGCTATACGGGGCGGTCAGTCGAAAACTTAACCGCCCTTTTTCAATCTCAAAGGTTAACCCGCCTTGCTCGTCATCGTCGGTTTGGCGGCAGCATTGCGGGTACTTTGCCGCAAATGCCGTCAGCCGCTTTTTGAGATCGGTGTTGTGGGTCTGCACCTCGATCATGCGGCTATGCTCGTCAAAATAGATCACCGTTGTCTTTTGCTTCTTGGTAAGCCCTGTTCTCATAAAATCTCCTGATTTTCACGATTTTTTCTCAGCTCTTGAAGTGGAAAAGTGCTGCGATTTTTCAATGGAAACGCCCTAAGCGATGCGGAGTACATTTTGCCTTGTCCTATTGGCTGATTTGCCACTTTTTCAGCTCTTGACTGCATTTTCACGATATTTTGTTTGTGCGGCTTTTCAGCCATTCAACAAGCTCATTTTTCATCACCAGTTTGCGCCCGCCGATCCGCAAAGTTGGGAAGTCCGGGCTGCTCAAAAGGTTATATGCACCCGCTTTGGAAATCTGCAACGCTTCGGCAAGCTGCTTTGCGTCCATCACATCGGGCATGGCTTCAAACGGTTCTTTGCTCATAAAATCTCCTTTCCCGCATGAAAAAGCAGCAGTCACCATCTCGGTAACTGCTGCCGCTTCTGCGTCTGTTTACTTGTCTAAATATTTCTGATACTCCGCTGTCACATAGTCCTCATAGGCTCCCGCAATTTTGGCGATCCGCTTATGGACTGCGCTGGCGGTCTTGTAGCCAACTTTGTCCGCAATCTCCTGTTCGGTCAAGCCGTCCATGCGCAGCTTTAATATTTCCCTGTCTTTCTCGGTAATGCTCTGCTCGGCAAAGGCGGCGATCTGCATTTCGGAAATGACTTTCTGTTCAAACTCGCCGCGAGGATCGACAACCTCAAAAATATCGCCGTCCTCACTCTCCATCATTTCATCCAGAGAAATCGGCTTGCCGGAGCGATTGTGATGCCATTTTCGCATGAAATCGGTCTTGACGGTGCTGCCGGTGGTTTCGTAGTCCTCTACGGTGCGGTTTTCCCAGATCGCGTCGATCATCGGCTGCCAGTTCTGCTCTGCAATCACCATGTCGGTGACATTACCGATCAGATTGCTGAACTGCTGATAGGTCAGCCACGGCACTTCCACACCCTGCGGGATGTTGTATAGGTTCTGGAAACCCAATCCGTTCTGTTCAAACTTCATGCGGATGTAGGGAATGATGCTGTACGACAGCCGCCACAAGGGGAAATATCCTGCGTACTGATTCCAGTTTCCGGGAATGTCACGGTAGTTGCCCTTTCGGTCTTTGACTTGGAAGAACTGCCATGCGCTCCATGCGTAGCAGTCCCACACAAGCAGCTTGAACATATCGTCACATACGATGTGGTCATATTTGTCCGTCCGCAAGACCTCATACGGGCAGCGAGGCAGCTCATAGGCTGGTTTCCATTTCTCCGCAAGCTCTCGCGGCAAGCTGTAAAACAGCGTCAGCCATGATTTGTCGCTGTCCTGTGGTATCTCGATGATCTCACCGGGCAGCACCACAAGAAAATCGTTCGGGCCTGTCTGCTTGTCCATCAGCGTCACCTCCAATCGCTTCTGCATTCAGCCCTCTACTATATATGGCATGAGAACGGCTGAATTGTTCCAATGCTTCTAAACTTTTTTGAGATTTTTTGAAAAAATCTCGGAATGGATGGGATAGGATGATTTGAGAACATTATACCTGAAAGCTGTGAATAAATCTATTGCTTTTCGTGACGGCAAAAAAATAACGGGTATCCGGTGAAAACCGGATACCCGTTATTTCGTTGCCAATCCCGCCTGACAGATGCCATAATTGTAATTTCTTCGATTACTTTCTTATGAGCACCCGACCGAGCCGGGGAGCTTTTTGCTGCCCGCCGGAAGCGGCGCAGGCAGTCGC
>DXUR01000776.1 GCA_019417795.1 Clostridiales bacterium
GAGCAGAGCAGAGCAGGCGATTATCATGGATTGATGTACTAAAAGGTACAGGTATTATTCTTGTTGTAGTCGGACATGTTTATTTAAATCGTGCGGTACGGGATTGGTTATATTCCTTCCATATGCCGCTGTTCTTTTTGGCAGCAGGATGGGTATATAAAGAAAAGCCGATTTTAACAGACATAAAGAGAAGAATCCAGACCATAGTTGTTCCTTATTTCTCGTTCGGCTTGCTGGTACTTCTATATTGGCAAGTGATAGAGAGAAGATTCCGTGATTCTGACATGAGTTTTACGGAGTCGTTGATTGGCTTATTTTCTGGTTCCTACAATAATCTTGACTTCAATGTTCATCTGTGGTTTTTGCCGTGTTTCTTTGTAACGGTAGTTCTTTTCAATATACTGGTTAATCTGGGCAGCAGGAAAACTGCTTATATTGTTTCTGCTCTGATGAGTCTGATCTATGTTATTCTTCCGATGCCAGAACTTCTTTGGGGATTTAACCGTGTGTTTAAGTACATAGGATTCTATGCTGTAGGAGTTTCCTTGGCAGGGAGAAAAACAAAGATTGCGGATAGGAAGATAGGAACTGGAGTGACTGCGGTAGTTTTGCTTACAGTGAATTTCATCTTATCCCTCTACAACTTAACCACAGGGATCATGTGGTTTGTGACAGCGCTTATTGGTGTGGCTGCTGTGATTCTGGTTTCTCAGTTCATCAATGAAAACAGAATTCTGCAGTATTTTGGTCGTATATCTCTGATTGTTCTTTGCATCCATGGTCCTGTATATCGAGTTGTGGTGAAGATTATATCAATTCCATTACATATGGGAACAGATGCTGTAAGAGAAAAATTTTTACTGGCAATGCTAGTAATGATTGTTACGATGGTGATATGTAGTTTAGCGTATGAGATTATTGTAAGGGTTGCTCCATGGATGATTGGAAAGAAAAAGGTTAAAGCTCTTTGATGCATGGAGAAAAAGGTTACAATCTTCATATGATATGTTTCTTGAGAATTTGAATAAAAGGTGTTATACTAAAATCACTATAATTTTCTGGAGGTTTTTAGTATGCCCAGAACTAAAGGCAGCAAGAATAAGCCCAAAACTGTGACTGCTGATTTCGCAATGCAGATTGCCGAAAAGCAGTCTGCGAGAGAATCACGCTCTGCTGAAATCGCATCTATCACCGCCAACATTGGTTCTCTGAAAGCTGACTTGAAAGAGAAGAAAGCATCGCTGAAAGCTATCGACAAGGAAATTGCCAAGTTGGAAGCAAAAAAGGCGAAGACAGATGCCAAAGCTGCAGAAGAAGCAAAAAAGACAGAAGCAGAGTCCGTTCTGAAAAAGCTGCTGGCCGAAGGCATGAGTGCCGATGAAATCCTCGAAAAACTGAAATAACACGAAAAACCCGTGATGGACAGTGCATAACGCATCGTTCATTACGGGTTTTAGGGTTATAAGAACATAAGTTCATCCGGCGGACACATCAAACTGAAAATGTGCCGGAAGGTTGAACTGCTTGATAAACGCATGATGCTGGGCATGATAGTGACGCAGATCATATCCCAGATGGTGCAGTTCAAGAAGTTTCACCATCACTAGATTGAGGTGAATCCGTTTGGCTACAGAGATTTGCGCAGCGTCTAACCCGCGCTTCGTCATTTGATAGACTTCATCACTGTCCAGCATCAGGTGGGATGTGAAAGCGTTATGCTCGTAAAGAAGGATGTGCTTGTTCTTAATGGTCAGAAACTTGTCCAGGGTATGCAAGTCCATGAGCAACTGATGCTCCAGATAATGTCCCAGCGCATAACCGCACACCATCTGCTTTGTCTGTTTGTCCAGCTGGCGATTGATAAGAATCAGTGGCTTATCAAAATAGAGCGAAAGTAAACCCAACATATCTTTAATGCGGGATGTTTCGCTGATGTCCAGACTGCAACTGCGCGCGATCTGTTTGATGTTGCGAGTTCCGGCAGTTTGGACAAGATCGTTGGCAGCTTGGTGAATAAACGCAGAATCCATAATGTAATCTCCTTCCGGGGATGGCATAGTGAATAGAACAGTGGTTTACAGGTTCATTATT
>DXUR01000777.1 GCA_019417795.1 Clostridiales bacterium
CAGAGATCATTAACCTTGAATACTCTATGGTGGGTACATCCGTATCGACCTCGCCCCTGATCTTTGTTATTGCCGCTCTCTTTACAATTTTGACCGTGCTTATCAGCACCCGGAAGCCTGCAAAAAAGGCGGCAAAGATTTCTCCTCTGGAGGCGATCCGCTACACCGAGCAGAACGCCTATAAAAAGAGCAGTGCCAAGCGTACCAATAGAGTAAAGCTGTCCCGCATGGCCTTTTCCAACCTGGGGCGCAATCGTCGGCGTTCAGCGTTTATCATTATTTCCCTGCTTCTGTGCATCGTCCTGTTTAACTCTATCATCATTGTGACGCAAAGCCTTGATGAAGAAAAGTGGGTAAACCGTGTTACCAGAACAGATTTTAATGTCTATAACTCCGCCGCATTTAATGTAATGGAGGGCGTTCAGCACCATGAAGATACGCTCTCACAACAGGCAGTGGATCTGATTGCCGGACAGCCCGGAGTTGAGGATGAACGCTATCTTTACCGAAATACAAAGGACGATAGAAATGTGCTGGTTGACTATGGGTTTGAAGATTTAAGCGGTATAGAGCTATTCCATGAGGAAGAAGGCGTTGTAAATCAAAGCTATCAGGGATATAGCCTGTACACAAGTTCTGATACCGAAAGGCGCTATTTTGGTAATGTGATGGGAGCCTCCGAGAATTTCTGGGCGGATATGCGTATTTTTGAAGGCGAAAAAGATGCCGAAACCTTAACGCAGAAAATGGCTACCGGAGAATATGTCATTATTGGTTGCCCCATCGACAAATTGACAGAGGAACCAAATAACACTCCGCTGACCGATCAGTTACAGGTCGGGGAGAGCATTTCCTTCTACAAGGATGGGGAACTGGTCAAAACCAGCACCATCCTTGCAAAAGCGATTCTCGTGGGAACAGAAACAGAAACGCCCACAGGCACTACCGCTCAGGCACACATCGCCGGTGATGCTCCTTTTGTATATCTGCCGGACACTGTATTCAAGGAAATCTATGACGCTCCCACGCTTCTGACTTATGGATTCAATGTGGAGGAAGCCTTGCAGCCGCAGATGGAAGAATTCTTGAGCAGCTATGTGAGCGAAAATACTTCGGTTGCCTATACTTCCACCAAGCTGTTGAAAGAGCAACTTGATTCGGTCCGCAGCATGATTCTGGTTATCGGCGGTTTGATTGGCTGCATCATGGCCTTTGCGGGACTGATCAACTTTACCAACATGATTATTACCAACATCATCACCCGCCGCCATGAGTTCGCTACCATGCAAAGCATCGGTATGACCGGCAAGCAGCTTCGCCGCCTGATGGTCTATGAGGGCATCTATTATGCCGCCGGCGCAGACATTATTGGCGGAGCAGCCGCAGCGGTCCTGGCAGTCACGGTGCTAAAGAGCGCATTAAATGGCCCCTCCATGTGGTTCTTTACCCTGAACATTACATTGGTTCCTGTTCTGGTCATTGGTGTGCTTTATCTGCTGCTGGCTGCGGTCATTCCGCTGATTGTTCTCCACTTCTTTAACAAGGGAACTGTGGTGGAACGGCTGAGGACTTCGGAGTAACGGCAGAGATTGCTACAATAAATAATCATAAACCTATTGAAAGCCGGGAGGAGGCATTTCCTCTCGGCTTTCCTCAAAAAAATTGAAATCTCACAGATTGGTGAGATTTCAGCTTGTTATTTTGTCGAAATGGCGTATGCCCGTGACATTTCTGTGAGGATTGCCTGTTAAGATAAAAGAAAAGTGAAAAAGTTGCCGCACGATGGCAAAAGAAAAAAAGCCATCGTACAGCGACTATATTGTTATGCACTTTGCAACGGTGGCTTTGAAAAAATCAGAGCCGCCGTTTCCTTTCGTCTATCTAAAATGAACGACGACCCTACACCCTGCAATCTGGTACGGCGGCACATAGGAGGATGCCGCCATGTCAATTTTCGTCATTCACAATAGCCATGAGTTACACCAGCTAAAAAAAGTCTTGCCCCTCCTCCGGGGGAGTATGACTATCTATCAGTATTATCGTTCCATCTAAATCAGCAGAATAGTAGGTATTTTTGT
>DXUR01000778.1 GCA_019417795.1 Clostridiales bacterium
CCATAGTACTTGCACGTATCCTTGCACCAGAAGATTATGGCCAGATTGCACTGATTACAGTTTTTATCACTATTATGCAAGTGTTTGTAGATAGTGGATTAGGCACGGCACTTATTCAAAAAAAAGACGCTGACGACTTGGATTTCTCGTCAGTGTTCTACTTTAATTTTGTGGTTTGCCTTGTTCTCTATGCAGTGATGTTCGTGTCGGCACCGTTTATCGCGGAGTTCTATAACAATAGCGCTCTTACGCCGATCATTCGAGTCATCAGCTTGACCATTGTAATCTCTGGCGTTAAAGGAATTCAGCAGTCCTATGTGTCGCGTAATATGCTGTTCAAGCGGTTCTTTTACGCAACGCTAGGCGGAACGATTTTTTCTGCGTTTCTGGGCATTGGTTTGGCTTATGCAGGTTTTGGTGTGTGGGCCATTGTGGCACAGCAGTTGTCCAATACGACCATTGATACCCTAATTCTGTGGATTACCGTTAAATGGCGGCCAAGAAAGATATTCTCTTGGGAGAGGCTAAAAGGATTGCTCTCTTTTGGCTGGAAACTGTTGGTTTCAGCACTATTGGATACAGTGTATAACAATATTCGCAGCTTGATTATTGGTAAAATGTACTCCTCATCTGATTTGGCATTTTATGACCAAGGCAAAAAGTTCCCAAGCGTCATTGTAGCAAATATCAACACATCCATCGACAGTGTCCTTTTGCCCACAATGGCCAGCGCACAAGATGATTCTGGTCGTGTTAAGTCTATGACTCGTCGCGCTATTAAAACCAGCACCTACATTATGGCTCCGCTGATGATGGGCTTGGCGTTCTGTGCAGAACCGATTGTTCGGCTGGTTTTGACGGATAAGTGGTTGCCCTGTGTGCCGTTTTTACGCATTTTCTGTATTACTTATATGTTCTATCCGATTCACACAGCAAACCTGAATGCAATCAAAGCAATGGGGCGCAGCGATCTGTTTTTGAAACTCGAAATTGCGAAGAAAATTGTTGGTATGACGCTGCTGCTTTCTACCATGTGGTTTGGCGTGATGGCAATGGCGTATAGCTTGCTTGTCAGCAGTGTTTTAAGTCAGATTATCAACTCGTGGCCGAATCGGAAATTACTTAACTATCGGTATCTGGATCAGTTGAAGGATATTTTGCCGGGCATTATTTTGGCAATCTTTATGGGCTGTTGTGTAAACCTTGTTAGGCTGCTTCACCTATCAAATGTTGCGACTCTGCTGATTCAAATCCCGATGGGGGCAGCAATTTACATTGGAGCATCGGCTGCAATGCGTTTGGAATCCTATGAATATTTGATGGGCATGATTCGTCCTGTCTTGAAAAAAATTGCAAGAAAGTAAAGGCGATATAAATGAAAAAGATCCTTTTATTAGGTGGTTCTGCACAGCAGGTGATAGCCATTGAAACTGCAAAAAAACTTGGTTACTACACTGTTTTGTGCGATTTTCTGACGGATAACCCCGGTCAGTATGTTGCAGACAAGTTTTATCTTGTAAGTACTACGGACATGGATGCAGTCCTTGATGTGGCTCAAAAAGAAAAAGTTGATGGTGTTTTGGCCTATGCCTCTGATCCCGCTGCACCCACAGCAGCCTATGTGGCTGAAAAGTTGGGTTTACCGGGAAGCCCCTATAAATCAGTAGAAATCCTCTGTAATAAAGATGAATTTCGCGCCTTCCTGAAAGAAAACGGATTTTGTACGCCGGAGGCAAAAGGTTACACAGATACCCGGGAAGCGCTGGCAGATATCAAGAATGGCACTTTCAAGTATCCAATAATCGTGAAGCCAGTAGATTCCTCCGGTAGTAAGGGTGTAAGTCGAATTGATTGTGCTAAGCAAGCAGAGAAACTCCTCGAATATGCAATGTCGTATTCTCGTGGTCATCGAATTATCGTAGAGGAGTTTGTAGAAAAATACGGTTATCAGATCGCAGGTGATGGTTTGTCTGTGGATGGAACGTTGGTTTTCCGTTACTTCGCCAATGACCATTTTGATGAACGCTGCAAAAATCCGTTTGTTCCGGTAGCGGCGAGCTTTCCCTATAAT
>DXUR01000779.1 GCA_019417795.1 Clostridiales bacterium
TGTCCTATATGCTCTCCCTGCCGGACGATTGGGATTACAGCCTGAAAGGGCTGACCGTTGGTTGCAAGGATGGTCTGGACAGTGTACGCACCGCTGTTCTGGAACTGGAAGAACACGGCTACGTCCGCCGTCAGAAAGTCCGCAATGCCAAAGGGCAGATCATCGACTACGATTATCAGGTTTATGAATCGCCTGTTGAGGACGCTCCTGCCGTTCCCGGCAAGGAAGGCGGGCCGTCGAACCCGTCCGCATCCAAAAGTCCGAAAAGCCGCATGAAGCCTTGTTCTTCACCATTTTTGGATTTTCCAAATTTGGCTGAGCCCAATTTGGAAAAGGCAACGCAACAAAATACTAATAAACAAAATACTAAAAGACAAAGTACTAATCTATCAGGACAGACGGACGAATCTGCGGATTTTGACCAGACGGAAGCACAGGTGCGGGAGGAGTTCCGGGAACGGCTGGAAATTGACACCCTTGCCCAGCGGTACGACCCCGACAAGCTGGAGGAACTGCTGGACAACATTGTGGAGATGTACTGCTGTCCTCGGCAGACCCAGTACGTCGGCAAGCAGCCGCAGACCACCAAAGCCATCCGGCTGCGGCTGGACAAGCTGACCAGCCAGCACGTTGAGTACATCTTCGATGTGATGTCCAACACCACCCAGCCCATCAAGAACATCATGGCCTATCTGCGCACCACCATCCTGAACGCCCCCACCACGATGGAGCACTACTATCAGGCGCAGGGCAACTGGCTGACCGCACAGAATCGGAAGAAGTAAGCGCTGTTTTCCACAAAGGCCATAACACACGTTGAAAATGCAAAGGAGAATTTCCATGAAGAGCACGAACGCCGTCCGCACCGAGATCCATTACGCCCAGGTTGGGGAGTATCAGTTGCCCCTGCTCACCCTGCCGCAGACCGACAGCCACGAACCTCTGGGCAAGTACGCCCGGATGCGCCTGACTTACCTCAAGACCCAGCGGCCGGTGCTGTATAACCGGATGCTTCTGAGCGGTTCGCTCTGGCCGCATTTGCAGGATGTCCAGAGAGCCGCCTCAGAACAGCTAGAGCGCACGATTACGGCCTTGGCAGACAAGTTCCCCGCGCCGGACAAAGAGCGCTCACAGCTCCTCTGGGCGGCTCATATGAACGGGCTGAAAGCGCAGGCAGAGGAAGTGGTGGTGAGGGAGATCGTGTACGCAGAGTGATTTCAACCGTTCCTCATGTTTCTGTTTCAGCATCAAAAACCTCTAAGTTCGATTTTGTGTTTTAATTTTGAAGCTTTTCTGCAAATTTTGAAGTTAAAATTTGATTTCCTGCCAAGAATGGAGTATACTGAATTCAGAAATCACTTGGGAGGTTTTGCGATGCTGCTTCAATTTTCCGTTACAAACCACCGTTCTATCAGGGATACCGCCATCATCAGCATGAAGGCTTCCACAGATAAAAGTCTGTCCGACTGCCTGATTTCACCGGACGACAAAAAGCAGCTCGTGCCTGTCCTTGCGCTGTACGGCGCAAATGCGGCCGGAAAGAGCAACGTCCTCCATGCACTCCTGCTCATGCGTGAGATGGTCTGCGGACGGTATGCCAAGCTGCTCAAAGGCGAAGCTCTGCCGCAGGAACCGTTTGCTTTTACAGAACAGCCTCCGCAGCCCACCAGTTTTGAGGTCATCTACTTCTACAACGGCATTAAATATGCCTACGGATTCTCTTTCGATAAAGCCAAAATCCTGACCGAATATCTCTATCACTGGCCAAATGGCCGGGAAGCGTTGATTTTTTCCAGAGAGGGAAGCAGCTACCAATTTCGTGAAAACGTCCAAGAACAGCTTACACTTTCTGGACGAACCGCCGAAAATCGTCTGTACCTATCCAGTTCCAACGAGTGGAACTGCCCCCAGACTGAAAAGGCGTATCTGTGGTTCTTTGAAAAGCTGACCGGGTTCATGGGAACCGAAATGTGGCTAGATGCCACCTTGTCTGCTATCCGGCAGGGCGGCTCCGAAAAGAGCCGTATCCTGCATGAAATGCTGTATGCAGACCTCGGCATCAAAGACA
>DXUR01000078.1 GCA_019417795.1 Clostridiales bacterium
ATGTATTTTCAATTTAGGACAGTTAATTTTATCGTCCTATTAAAGTATAGCCCTCGGGCGCAAGCTCGATGGCGGTGGTGGTTTCGCCAAAGGTCGATGCCCAGCAGTCAAAGTGTGTCAGCTTCTTCTGCTGGAGGGTGCTGTACTGCAAGTAGCGCATGACCGTATGCAGCCATTTCAAAAGTTTTGCCCGCGCCTACTTCGTGTGCAAGCAGAGTATTACCGCCATAAAGCACATGAGCAATGGCATTGCGCTGATGCTCCCGGAGCGTGATTTCAGGGTTCATCCCCACAAAATGAATGTGACTTCCATCGTATTCGCGGGGTCGCGTGGAGTTGAATAATTCGTTATACTGCTTCACCAGCGAGATACGCCGCTGGGGGTCTTGCCAAATCCAATTTGCAAAAGCGTCTTTGATAGCCTGCTGTTTCTGCTGGGCGAGGGTAGTCTCGTTTTTATTCAGCACACGTTTTGGTTTGCCTTCGGCATCTTCGATGGTATCATAGATGCGGACATCTTTAAGGTTAAGCGTATCCTCCAGAATCTTGTAGGCATTGGCACGGTGCGTTCCGTAGGTTTCCGTAGACATAATATCGCCATGCCCCAACGCGGATTTTCCCTGTACACGCCATTCTGCCGTATACGGAGAGAACCGCACATTCACATCACGGCGCAGATAATACGGAACCTGAAAGGTTTCCTGCATGAATTTCTGGATGATTTCAGGGGTAATCCACGTTGCACCCAGACGCACATCAATTTCGGATGCTTCCAATTCCTTGGGTTGCGCCTTTTCCAGAGCGGTCACATTGACCTTAAATTCCGGGTTCGTTTCGGCGGCAAGTTGTGCGATGCGGAGTTTTGTGCGGACATCGCCGGAAAGATACTCGTCTGCCATCTGCCAGCCTGCTTCCGGGTCAGTCGGGTCTGCATTGGGGTCTTTGAAGATTACGCCGGAAAGTTCGGTGGTGATGCGGCCATACTCGCCGGGAGTGCCGAGCAGTTCAGCCATATAGGGCAAGTCCACTCTGCCACGTTCACCCATCGACACCGCCAATGCTTCGCTGGGCGTGTCCACGCTGGTGACAGTGCGCTCCGGGCGAATGGTGCGCTTGGTGAACATGTCCGCTTTGGACTTCAACTGCTTGTTTTCATCGAGATTTTCAAGGGAGCAGAGCAGATAGTAGGAGGAATCCTGTTCAAACAGCCGCGCATTGCGACGATCGTTTAGCAGACCATATTTCTTGGTAAACGCATCGTAGGTATCGTTCAGGCGCGCCTGCGTTTCCTGCACAGCAGAATCCGGGTAATCATCCAACTGTTCCTGAATCAGCTGGTTTACGATCTGCCGCAGCTCCACCATGTCAGTGACACGGGCTTTGGCAGTGTCCGACAACTCGATTTGTGTCATAATCGAATTTTCGCGGTAGTACACCTCACCATCCACGACAGCATACGAAAAATTCTTCACATCCGGGTCAGCCGGAAGAACCTTACCTGTCGTTTCTTCATCCGCAATATCTGGTGTTTCCACCTCAACTTCGGTGTACTGCCCCTCAATATGCTGTATCGCTTCGGCAAGCTGGTCGGACAGCACTGCCCCCTCAACGGGGCTCACGGTGCATTCTTCGCGTCCATACTGGGTGCTTTCGGTGGTCAGTTCGCCCAGAATCATCTCCGGGTTGTCTACGAAATACTGGTTGATGGCAAATCCATCTTCTGTCTTGCCAAGCTGCACCCACGGCGGCTCAATATCCGCTGGGCGGTCACGCTTTTGCAGGAAGATGATGTCGGAAACAACTTCCGTTCCGGCATTTGCCTTGAACGCATTGTTCGGCAGACGGATAGCACCCAGCAAATTGGCACGTTCCGCGATATGCTTGCGGGCAGTGCTGTCTTTGCTGTCCATCGTGTAGCGGCTAGTGACAAAAGCCACGATGCCGCCCGGACGCACTTGGTCGATGGCTTTGGCGAAAAAGTAGTTGTGGATGGAAAATCCCAGCTTGTTGTACGCTTTGTCGTTGACCTTATACTGACCGAACGGCACATTGCCGATTGCCAAATCATAGAAGTCCCTGCGGTCGGTGGTTTCAAATCCAGCTACCGTAATGTCAGCCTGCGGATACAGCTTTTTGGCGATACGGCCTGTGATGCTGTCCAGCTCCACACCATACAGGCGGCTGTCCTGCATGGTATCCGGCAGCATCCCAAAGAAGTTGCCGACACCCATACTCGGTTCCAAGATGTTGCCTGACTTAAAACCCGTCTGTTCTACTGCATCATAGATGGCATGGATAACGGTAGAACTGGTATAGTGAGCGTTCAAAACCGAACTGCGGGCGGCAGCGTATTCGTCCTCCGAAAGCAGTCCTTTCAGTTCGGTGTACTCCTTTGCCCAGTTGTCTTTGTTGGGATCAAAGGCATCTGCCAGACCGCCCCAGCCGACATACTGCGCCAGCACTTCCTGCTCCTCGGCGGTAGCACCACGGCGTTCTTCCTCCAGACAGAATAGCGTTTTGATGGCTTCGATATTCCTTGCGTACTTCTGTTTTGCGCCGCCCTCGCCCAGATGTTCATCCGTGATGCGGAAGTTCCCAGCGGGTTCAGGAGTAGGCTCTGCGTTAATGGCTTCATCCAAGGCAGCGGCATCCGGGAAAGTCTGCACCGTGCCATCAACCACCGCAGAGATCGGCAGTTCGTCCAGTTCCTCATCGGTCAGTTCAGGCACATCCGGCTCCTCCTGCCGCAGTCCCTCCTCAAACTGCTGCTTGTTGATGACCTCGTTATCCCAAGACTGTCCGTGCGCACTGGTGTCGATGCGCACATCGGTGTCACCAATATAGCCCACGGTTCCTTCAATCGTTCTGGTGGGAAGGTCTACTACAACTTCGTCCCCGACCTTATAGCTGACCTCTTTTTCAGGAACCAGATCAATGGCTGCGTCCTGCTGTTCTTCGTACAGTTCTCGGATGTGCGGCAGATGCTCGTTGCGGAAAATGGGCAGTCCGTTTTTCGTTAGCTCCATGTCCTGCAAGCTGACGGATTTGAACGTAAAATTAACGTGTTCCACCCGAAAACCCCGGTCATCCAGCTTGATGATGCTACCAATCGGCAAATAATCCGCTTCCCGGAGATATTTTGTCTGGTGGTGGGAGCCATCTTCGTTCAATCCAGCCAGATAGACGTTGTTGCCCGCTGCCCACAGCTTTTTAGATTCTGCTGCCCACTGCTCACTCGGAAAACCAGTTACTTTGACTTTGCCAAGCACATTTTCCTGTGACAGAAGATTGGTGTGCAGAATCCGCTCCACGGCAACGGCATCTTTGTCATAGAACAGATAGTTGCCGTTCAGTTCAAAGCCCACGAGGGTGTTGGGATACTGCTCTTTCAGGGCAGTATACTCTGCGGCAACCGTGCCATCCAGTATCGGAAGCTGACGCTCAGCTTCCTGTCTGGCAGTGCGCTGTTCCTTTTCCTTATCGGTCAGGTAACGGTCGGAGTGAATCATCAGGTCGATATACTTTTCTGCCTGTGTCCAGCTCAAAGTGATTTTCTGATAATCAGGGTAGTGGACAAATTCCAAGCCTTTTCCATCGTGATTCACGAATCCACTGCTGCCATCCAGATAATTGTGGGAACGCCCGCCGATGCCGTACTCCTTTGCCAATGCTCTGGCTCGGAGTTTTCGGTTGGACTGGTTCTCGTACAGCTCGATGATTCGCTGCTTGCTATCCTGAAAGTTGGAACCATGCTGCAATTCATGCTCGATCTCTGCCTGTGACAAAGAAAAAGCGGAGGACGATTTCTCGTTCTCCGCTCGGTCAATTGCTTCGATTTGCTGGGCTTCGGTGGGGATGCTGAGGTTGAAAAAACTCAGCTGTAAATCAGTTCCATCAGGATCACTTCTTCCACCTGTGCTTTCAGGCTGTTCATGTGCTGCACCCACGCCAGTTGATTCTTTGCTTTGTCCGGGGCTGGGTTCTGCTTCAGCAGTTCGGTCATCATCTGCTGTTTCTGATTCTCCGCTGCCTGTTCCACTTCTAGCAGATGTGGATGCAGCTTCCCGGTCAGCAGCATCGAGTTGTACAGCACCGGGCGATGTTCCATCAGGTATATCCGGCGCATCCTGCCGTATCTGCCCAGCGGCTTCTGCGGCTGGTTCAAGGTCAGGTTCGGGAGCTGGTAGTCCCCGACGGTCGAGTAGGTCACGTTCCTGTTCTTCATATTCATGCTGGCTCCTTTCTACATTGCGGCGGCGGATGGTGGTTTTGACGGTGCGCTCGATATTCCGCAGCACATCTCGGCTGCAATCGCTGACTGCCGTACCCAGTACATAGACTGCATCCGGGGTCGAGAAATCATAAATTGCCTGAAAATCATCCCGGTCAAAATAGCCCTCCGGTTCAAAACCGCACCGTTCCAAGATGGTGTACATGATGCTGATTGCGGCGGCACTCTTGAACTGAAGTTCCTGTCCGGCATCATCATAATCCATCAGGAATGAACCGTCAACGATGCCAATAATGTCGGAACTGTTGTTATCCCAGTAGGATTCTGCCAGCTTTCCGGCAATGTCCGCAATCTGCTGACTGAGCCGTTCATGGTGGATGCCGTATTCTCGTGCCAGCATTTCCGATACCGGCTGGAACAGGTCATCGTTAAGCTGCCACACCTCCGGGTCACGGGAATTTCGCCGCACCCCGGTATCACTCACATCAAAGACATAGTGCAGCCGGGGAACACTGCTGGACTGGTCGAGCAGAGCGATACCCTTAGACCCTCTGCGCACATAGCGGTTCATCCGATTGTTCCAGATGTCAAAACTTGCGCAGGCAGTCGCATCAGGACGCTGGGCGTAAATCATCAATTGGTCGGTAAAACTGTACTTATACAGTCTGGATGCAGTTGTGAGAAAATCTGTCCAGTGTTCCCAGTACCGCGTAATACCGTTTGCTGTCCGATTGGCAAGTTTAAGGTATTCTTGTGTCTTAGATGGCATAGCGTTCCTCCTTTCAATTTTGTAGCAAACAAAAAAGCGAGCAGCCCTTTCGGGTTACTCGCTATGGAATCCACTTTATTTTTATTCGTATTTTGCGGCAAACTTTTCTGCCGTTTCCAACAGTCGTTCAAAGGTCTGTTGTTCTTCCGGCTGCTCAATCAGTTTTACGAGAAGTGCACGGAAAACATCGGTGCTGTCATGCCCGGTCGCTGCGGCAATCTGGTCGATGAGGTCATGTAGCTTTTTGACAGCGGCATCGAAAGGCTTGGATTTTGCAAGGAGGTCGGACAGGTAGCTGATGAACGGGTAGGTGGAATCATCATTGATAATTTCAACATTTTCATTCTTGATCTGTTGATATTCTTCAAAGGTAAATGTACCTTTTTTGTCTCGTGAGTTGTGGCAAAAGGTGCAATTCTTTAGAAAAGTAGAAAGGAGAAGGCGGTTTAGGGATGTCAAAGGAATGGTATCCATGATTTGACCTCGCAGTATAATTATTTGTAAAAACATGTCAATAGCAATGCAAGGGAACAGTCTTAGTGTGGCTTTGTGATATGATATTCAAATATATAACTTTTGAATTCGATGTTCATATGATATTTTTTGTAAGAAGATTCCTTCTTTATTTTGAAATTGAATTTTTCAAGGAGCTTACAGGAAGCGATATTATCTTTTGCAACTTCGGCTGTAATAGTAGTGAAATTTTGAGTCTGAGCCCATTCAATAATCATTTTTAGACATTCGGTTGCATAACCTTGTCGCCAATAAAGCTGATGGATACAATATCCTATGTCTATAATTTGTTCTGTTTCATCAGGAAAAGCACAGAAACTCCCGATCCGCGAATTGTCACAAATGCGAGTGATTATAAAATAATAACCGTTTGGACTGTTGTACATATCATCAACAGCTTGACAATAATTGTCATCTACAAATTCTTCTGTGGGATCGCTTAAGTATTTGCCATTTACTTTGTTAAACCACATATTTGTACAAAAAAGTTTGTCAGCTAATTCATAATTTTTGATATAAATATTTGTTCCAACCAAATTGCTTTTGATTCTCATATAAATTGCCTCCCAATCAATACGCTGTGCTTTTATTGTACCATAATATTAAATGACATGAAACTCTTTATGTATGCCGCCCGTCGGCGGCAGCGATTATTCAAGCGGAAATTCAGTTTCAGAAAATTCTGCATCCGTCATGAGTTTCAGCTTCTCGATAACGCACTCCGAAAGTTCATGCAGGGCAGTTTCATCTGGCAGAAGATAACACTGCATCAGCCGAAGCTCCTGCATCAAACCCAGCCGAGTGCCCGGATTGTAGAGCATCATCAGCATTAGTTCTTCACCATTAAAGTTCATGAGCAACCCTCGCTTTCTTACATCCAAAAGGGTTGCATTCCGGGGCATCACATTTTTCTCTTGCGCCCGCCAGTTCTGCCAGTTTTTCCAGCGTTGAGGGGCGGTTGGACAGCCCCAGTTCTTCGGCATCGGCAACCTTGTCCATGATAAGGTCATAGTCCTTCAGTACACGCCGACCTTTTTCCATGTGGTGAGCTTCCAGAATTTCCTCACGAACTTCCTGAATCGTCAGTTCCGGTTCGTCAAGCTGCCCACCGTCCATCACCGAAAAATCACTGTGATAAATGGTATAATCCCAGCCATCCTCACAGCTCTGGATGGCAAGATAGCCCTTACCGCTAAGCTCCCATGCGCCTTGCTCGTTCTGCGTCTGGATTTCCGGGTAGGCGGTCGAACCGTTGCGCTCCATTATCTCGCCAAACTGACAGATGTGATAGACGTTTCCGTACTCTCCCAAATCAAAATGATAATCGTCCAGATGCTCCACACGCGCCGTGTAACTGCTGCCATCGGAGCGGTCAATCTGAATTACGCTGTGATTCGGCACACGGTAGAGATCATCGTAGTGGCTGTTGATGAGCCGGACATCATCTCTAGGAATTGTGGGGTCATCCCAGATGCGCCGCCTGCGGACACCAGACTGCGGAATGGTATCGAGGTGCTGCAAGCTGACCTCCTGAATCGCCTTGCGGTCATCGCTGGAAAGCTCAAACAGATACCAGTTCCGGGCGGCAGGAATGGCGTTCTGACCATCAGGAGGAAGATTCTGTTTGGAAATCTGACCGAACTCCTGCGGCTCACCAGTGGCGCAGTCGTAGGTGGCAAAACCGACACCGGCACCGTTTTCCCGCAGATGCAGGAATCTGTCCCCATTGATGAGATAGAGGGCTTCGTTTTTCTGCTCCATCAGCGTCCACCCTCAAATTCCAGAGAGAATTTGCTGCGGCCATCCGCTTCGGTGGACAACAGCACAGTAGCGTTGTAGGTCTTGCCCTTGGCACTCTTGCAGTCCTTCAGTCGGACACGGCCATCCCGCAGCAGCTTGTCCGCAACATGGGAATCCAGCCGCTTTCCCAGACGCTTGAAGAATGCGTTATCTTTCCACAGCACGAAGCGGCAGGGCTTGTTGTCGCAGAACCAGCCCTTCTCACGCTCGACAACATTTGCACCACAGTTCGGGCAGACACCAACAATCTTGTTCTTCATAAGCACATTTGCTCCCTTCATAGCCTCGGTGGTGTTGACCAGCGAGGAGATCATATCTTTGATTTCGGTCATAAATTCTTCCGGCTCCATCTCGCCGCGTTCGATGCGCAGCAGTTTCGTCTCCCAGTCAGCGGTCATTTCCAGGGACTGGATTTCTTCGGGCATCACCGTGATAAGGGCTTTGCCCTTGTCAGTCGGCAACAGAATCTTGGTCTTTTTCTCGCCCTTGCGTTCCAGAAAACCTTTCTGTACCAGCTTTTCAATAGTTGCGGCGCGGGTTGCCGGAGTGCCGATGCCCTGACGTTCCACGCCCTCCGGCATACTGTCTGTACTGGCCATTTCCATCGAGTGCAGCAGGGTGTCCTCAGTGAAATGCTTTGGCGGTGTGGTCTTTCCTTCCTTCATCTCGGCATTGAGGATGGCGCACTCGCTTTCTTCCATAGTCGGCAGTGTGGTAAATTCCTGTTTTCGGTTCAGAATATCCGCCAGCACTTTACGCTCCACAGCTTTCCAGCCTTCGTCCAGAATCTCTTTACCCTTGGCAGTGAATTCCTCACCGGCGCATTCGGTGGTGAGCATCGTTTCCAGATAACGGTAAGGTTTGCTGACCGCCATCAGCGTCCGGGCGATGATGAGTTTCAGAACATTCCGCTCCCCTGTGGGCAGGGCATCCAGATCAGCTTGCAGCATACTCCGGGTAGGCAGGATAGCGTGGTGATCTGTGACCTTATCCCGGTTGACCGTGCACCGTGTCCGAGGGACAGCGGAATCCGCTGTATCTGCGGCAATGCCGAGAAATTCTTCCAGTTCATCCGCAAGTCCTGCCAGCATTTCCTCATCGTCATCGGTGATATAGCAGCTATCAGTGCGCGGATAAGTGGTAAGTTTCTTCTCATAAAGGCTCTGCACATAATTCAGCGTCTGCTGTGCGCTGTAACCCAGCAGACGGTTTGCATCACGCTGGAGCGTTGTCAGATCATAGAGCAGTGGCGGGTTTTCAGACTTTTCCTTGCGGGTCACTTTCTGAATCGTAGAAATCATCTCCTTTCGGCACTCCGCAAGCAGATTTTCAGCCGTATCTTTTTCAGAAATGCGGCGGCTGGATGCCGTGCATCCGCTGGTCAGTTCCAGCTCTACGGTGTAGAACTTCTGCGGCACAAAGGCGGCAATCGCAGCCTCACGCACCACCGTCATAGCCAGCACAGGGGTCATAACACGCCCGACCGCCAAAGGTTGACCGTACAGACACGAAAAAAGCCGGGAAGCATTGATACCGACCATCCAATCGGCACGTTCCCGGCAAAGTGCAGCCTGATACAAGGCATCATATTCGGTTGACGGTTTCAGATTTGCAAAGCCCTCCCGGATCGCGCTGTCCTCCATGCTGGAAAGCCAGAGCCGCGAAAAGGACTTTTTGCACCCGGCTTGCTGGTAGACAAGCCGAAAAATCAGTTCTCCTTCGCGTCCTGCATCCGTAGCGCAGACGATGCTATCTACATCGGGGCGGTTCATCAGGTTTTTCAGGATACCGAACTGCTTCTTGGTGGAGGTGGACACGAGGTATTGCCACTTCTGCGGCAGGATGGGCAGGTCAGTGATGTTCCACTTAACGAACTTTTCATCGTAGATATTGGGTGGCGCAAGCTCTACCAAATGCCCAACGCACCAACTAACCAGATAGCCATTGCCCTCCAGATAACCGTCCTTGCGGCTAGTTGCACCAAGGACTTTTGCATAGGACATAGCGACAGATGGTTTTTCTGCTATAACAAGTTGATAAGACAATAAGCATCCCTCCTAAAGTTCAAAATCTATGTAGTTGACTTTTGAGAAGTTTAAGAATACACTATATACAGTGATCGTGCTGTGGATACTTGCGAGGCCCACAGCCTAGAAGGAGGTTCCTAGCAATAGGAGCCTCTTTTCTTTATAGAACGGCTTATTGAATTTAACTATGTACGGCGGCAAACGCCGCCTTAAAATCAGATAGGTTCGGTGTCCTGCTCGT
>DXUR01000780.1 GCA_019417795.1 Clostridiales bacterium
CCTACTGACACCCTTGTCCAGCAACCCGTTATTCTCATTATGAGAAGTTGGACGGGGTCGAAAGCTGTATCGATGATGAAATACCCTTTGAAATCCCTGACACTTGGGCATGGTCGCGGTTGGGAAGCCTTGTTGAAGTGATCACAAGTGGTTCAAGAGACTGGGCAAAGCATTATTCTGAAAAAGGAAGTTTGTTTCTGCGCATGGGTAATTTATCACGAAATTCATTCGAATTGCGGCTGAATAGTCTTAAAAGAGTGCAACTACCTGAAAAGGCAGAAGGTACAAGAACGGCTTTACAGGCCGGTGATTTGCTGTTCTCTATTACCGGAGAAGTTGGTATGCTAGGCTTGATTCCTGATGACTTTGAAACTGCTTATATCAATCAGCACACTGCCATGATTCGTTTTCTGCCGTTAATTCGCAATAAGTACCTGCCTTATTTTTTGTTGACTGATTATGCGCAAAAATGCTACAAAAGCAATCAGCATGGAATTAAAAATAGCTTCCGTTTGGATTCCATTTCCAATATTCTCGTTCCTATCCCACCTTTATCAGAGCAGGAACAAATAATTAGACGAATTGAACAGGCCACAAATAGAATAGCCACTATGTAAATCGAGGCATACACGACTGCAACAGCGTGTATGCCTCTTATTTTACCAGTCAACTACCTGATCCACAATTGTCCTCTGTTCAGTCGAGGTCTTGCGAAGGTAGATTCGTGTTGTCTCGATACTCTCATGCCCCATCAAATCAGCCAGAAACGCAATATCGTTGCAGCGTTCCAAGAAGCTCTTTGCGAAGCGGTGACGGAATGAGTGCGGGTATACTACCACCGGATCGATACCATACCGGACTGCCAGCTTTTTTAACTGCCCGGAGATGCCTCTGGTGGTGATCCTATCTCCATATTTGTTCAAAAAAATGAAGCCGCTTTCTTGGTGCTTATCGTTCAGCCAAGAAAGGGCTTCATTTTGCAGAGCCTTGGGTATGTATATTCGTCGGAGCTTACCACCCTTCGAGTACAAATCCAAATGCCCCAGCTTAATGTGTTCCACCTTGATCTGTATGAGCTCACTGACCCGTGCGCCGGTTGCGGCCAAAAAGCGTATTACAAAATACCAGAACAGCTCGTCATCCCGTTTGAGGCAGGTTTTGAAATACTCATAGTCGGCCTCGCTGATGACATTTTCCAGAAAGGCTTTCTGCTGTACTCGCACAAACGGCATTTTCCAGCTCTCTTTGCCGATGCTCTCCAAATAGCAGTTGATTGCCCTCAGACGCAGATTGACGGTCTTTGGCTTGTAGTTCTCAATCAACCATACCTTGTAGGCCCGCAGGTTCTTTTTTGTGATACCGTCGTACTGCGAGTTGTATTGCCGAATGGCAAAAAGGTACGAAGATATCGTGTTTTCCGAGAGGTTTGTGCCTCTCAAGTGTCTTTCGAATTCTTCTATCATAGTGAAAGACCTCCTTTCACTATGATATTATACCGTGTTCCTTATACAGCCCTTTGACCATGGTGAGCAATTCCTCGATCCGCTGGACAATTCGGTGCTGCTCATTTAATGGCGGTATCGGCACTAACATGGGATAAAGCAATTTTCCAGAAATAACTGGCTGAGCGGTCGAGCTTGCTCGTTTCCTTGGTTCCAAATAATCAATAAGAAACTTCAACCACTTCATTTGCAGAAGTTCTTCGTCGAAATGAGTAATAAACGCATTATCTGTAACCCATGCAAAAGGTTCGGTAATGTGCGTTGCACCGCAATAATACCCAACACGACCAATTACGAGAGTGCGGTGGCATACATTCCACTTATCGTGAGTTCCGGCGATACCATTTCCACCATAGACCGGTATGCTACCGGCCGAATTCATTTGAGCCACAGTCAGCGAATCACCTGAAGAAACGGAGAGAATAGTTCCAATTCGTACCCAAGCCCACGTTTCTGGTATTTCAAAGGGTAGTTCCTCGTCGATGCAACGCTCCACGCCGTCCAACTTCTCATAATGAGAATTATCCCGTCTGAAAATGACGGATTCGTGCTTGTCCTTTTTGA
>DXUR01000781.1 GCA_019417795.1 Clostridiales bacterium
GATTTCTGTAATAGTTTTCCTTGTCCTCATAAGAAGTATGAAGTTCAAACGGCTTTCCATCATTCTCTTTTTCTACAATCAACAATTCACGGTTGAAGGTTGTAGTGTTGGTCGCAATGCGTCCGCCTTTTTCAGCCCATGGACGCCAACGCACCTTACCGACAGAATAGTTAAGATTGATATTTTTGAAAAATACCTTATAGCCCATATCTTCCAAAAAGAGGGAATAGTCTTTTGCATTCTCTTTCGATTTTTCTCCGATAAATTCTACACAGTATTTTACTTCATTAGGTTTACATTCTTCAAACTCATATAACATTTTCCCCGCTCGAATAAGACGATAGCCCTTCTCCGACATTTTATTCAGCCAATTCGCCTGTGCATTCAACAGACCACCAAAAAAATGATAACATTTTTTTCTCATACTGTACCTCCAATAATTCCACTTGCAACCTCTACAAGTTCATTAAGCCTTACAAGTTCTTTTTTCGCAACTTCTTTTCCCAGTGAGGTAATGATGTATTCTTTTTTTCTACCTTCACAATCTCCGCAAGGCTTAATCCATTTCTTTTCCTGCAAAGAGTTTAGCGCACCATACAAAGTGCCTGCTCCCAATGAAAGCCGCCCACCTGTTTTTTCTTCGATAAATTGCATGACAGCATATCCATGTTTTGGAGCATAGAGAGAAAGTAAAATGTAAAATGTCACTTCTGTAAGCGCACCACCTTTCATATTATCACGCATTGTTTATCCTCCTTGTTACGGTTACTGTAATAAATATATCACTAACCGTAATAGAAGTCAACAGCGTTCAAAGAAATTTGGAAATATGAAAATGAAGCAGCAACATCTTGGTGTTACTGCTCCATTCTTATACGGTATAGCGGTAGCCTTGGCTGCCTTTGTCTTGGTTTAGCTTCTTTACCGCACATGAGCATTCGCACCGGGGTTGTCGTTGCCGTAACCTTCCAGCAGGTTGATGACACCCCAGATGCCGAGACCAGCGCCCAGAGCGATAACGAGGGTCTGAAGAACGGTGATAGCCTGATTGAAAAATGCCATAAATTATAGTTAGCCGGAATCATTTGAAAAAGGTTGATTTAGTCATTCATAGGCATACAAAAGCCGGAACAATCGGCACCCGGTTTCCGGGGCCTGATTCCGGCTGTCCTCCTTTTTTCATTATTTTTTGGTGATTGTCCGCTTTGTACGCCGATGGCCCCATCCGGGGCGGTTGAGGCGGGTAGATAAGATCACTCCTTTCACAGCGGAACAGATTTACGCGCCCTCTGCGTCTACTTCGTACACATCGTAGACCTCGTTGGGCTTGAGCTTGAGCCGGGTGGACAGGAACGCCTCGATGTCAAAGGCGTTCTTGGGGTCCGCGTCGGCGGTGTACGGGTAATTGGGGTGCTTGGTGATGTCGTACTTGTCCGATAAAAACGGACGAACACCACGCAGCTGGAGGATGCACTTGCCGCCGTCCATAACGGCCAGTTCATCCTGGCTCATAAGCTCTTTGCCGAGCTTCTGATAGTTGAGAGAGTGGGAGGTTTCCCGCCCACGGTTCTCGCCGGTGTTGTAGGTGTCGATGGTTTCCTTGCCCAGCACGGCGGCCAGCTCCTTGAGGGTAGTCGGTTCCTTGCCGCCCAGGAAGATGGAGGTATCCATGTTGCCGATGATGGTATCGGCATTGTCCTTGTAGATGGCTTTGAGCTGGGACTGTGCTTGCAGCACCAGGCAGGCGGAAATCTCACGGCTTCGGATGGTGGCAACCAGCTTTTCCAGCCGAGGGATCTGTCCAATATTGGCGGCCTCGTCAATGAGGCACCGCACATGGACCGGCAGCCGCCCGCCGTACACATCGTCCGCTTTTTCGCAGAGCAGATTGAACAGCTGGGTGTAGCACATGGAGATCAGGAAGTTAAAGCTATCGTCCGTGTCGCTCATAATCAAGAACAAGGCGGTTTTCCGGTCTCCCAGGGTATCCAGCTCCAGCTCGTCGTAGGCCGTGACCTCCCGCAGCTCCGCGATGTCGAACACGGCAAGGCGCGC
>DXUR01000782.1 GCA_019417795.1 Clostridiales bacterium
AGATCCCAAGCAGGTCATCGACCACCCTCAGGAGGAGCGCACCAAGCAGTTTCTGGCCCGCTTCGCGGAAAACAACTGATATGACCAGGCCCCGTGCCTTGAACAGCCCCCATTTGTCGGACGATCCGGCAAATGGGGGCTGTTCTCTATCAAGCTATTTACCGAAACTAACAGGTCTGTACCGTCCCGTGTTCCGTTCCCCTAAATCACAAGTCTTATTGGACCGGGTAACTGCATCCGAGCAAAAACACCGCGCTTGCGGGAACGGACGGCAAAGCTGTATCAGGTCTGCGGTTCCGCTTTCGCGCCGCACATCAAAAAAAGGCTTGCCATCTGCGATACGCAGACAGCAAGCCCTTTTGGCTGCTTAAATTGAACAGTCCGACCAGACTTAGTTCTTCTCGTCCTCGTCGGCCTTGGGAGCCTCCACAGCGGGAGTCTCTTCCTTCTTTTCGGCCTTCTTCTCCTTCTTCTCAGCCTCAGGCTGCTCACCGGTCTGGACGCCCACCTGGGACACGGCCCACTTGGTCAGCTCCATGCGGACACGGTCATCGCTGGTCTCAATCACAATGGTGTTGGGGTTCACCATAACGATCTTGCCCACAATGCCGCCAATGGTGGTGATCATATCACCCTTCTTCAGGCTGTCACGCATGTTCTGTGCCTGCTTCTTCCGCTTGTTCTCAGGACGGATCATGAAGAAATACATCACCGCCATGAGGGCAACAATCATAATCATACTTTCCATAGTTCAAGGTTCTCCTTCAGTGTTGAAATCAGAATGTATCTATTATATCAAAGCTGACACTATTTGCAAGCCTTTTCTCAAGAAAGCAGTCTGCAATTTCATTTCCGTGGTCTGAAACAACGAACACCGATGTGCATCACCCTCGCGGGGCCAGATAAATCAGGTTCCGGTCCGTGATGAAATTCGACACACTGTAAAGCACCACGGCGGTATCGATGCCCTGCTCCGCCATGTAGTCCGCCACGGAGGCGTGGTAGTACCGCAGGTCCACCAGATGCACCTCGGAAAAGCGCTGGGCCAAAAAGGGCGCCAGCGAATCGGAATAGGAGTCCCGGATCAGCAGCAGCTTGCTGCCGTCGGTGATCGCCGGGTTTTCAAGGACGCACAATGGCTGATTGCCGCCGAGGAAGGAGCTGTATTTATCCTTGTGCTCCAGATAGCTCCGGTCATACAGCCGCCCCGCCGCCTCCTTGCCGGACTTCCAGGACGTGACCCGCAGATCGTCCTCGGACACCCAATACTCTATGGTATCCGGGGCAAGCCAATGGATACCGGAGGTGGAATACAGGGTTCCGTTGAAGTCCATGCTGGCAACTTCCGGTGTAAAGTCAGTTTCCTTTAATGGCTCCTTCCCCAAGGCGGTCAACAGTGCATTGGCTCCGTAGAACGCCCCACAGGTGGTCCAGTGGTGGTCGGTCCGGTAATAGATGGGTTCCCCCGCGTGTTCCGTCAAGGCTCCCAGCAGATCCACCGTGGGCAGGCCCGTTTTCTCCGCCGCGTTTTGGATAAACGCAGCCTGATCGAAGCTGGGCGCGCCCTGCGGCAGCCTGTCCTTCCAGACCTCTGCCGCCGAGGGGATCAACCCCAAAAGCACCTGGCCGTGAGCCGCTTCTCCAAACCGCTTCACATCGTCCAAATTCTTTTCCATCTGAAGCCTGTCCGGTTCATCCACCTTGGCGATAAGGGTATCGCCGCAGAGGTAGACGCCGTTGAATTCCCGCTTGCCCAACAACTGCTCACACCGGGCCTTCAGGCCCGTCCAGTCGTCCCGCAGAGGGAACTGGTCGGCAAAATAGTCCTCCATCCCCGCGGTAAAGCTGCCGTTTTTCAGGGTTTCCCAGGAAAAGTCCGGGAACTGGGCCAGCGTCCGGTTTTCCGTTTCGGAGCGCGCCCGGTCCGGCAGCGCAATGTGCCACACCAGCAATCCTGCCAGAAACAGGCAGAAGATCCCCGTGGTCAGCCGTCCCTTGTTCGCCATGCGGGCCCCTCCCTTCCTGTCTCTTATACACATCTCCGAGCC
>DXUR01000783.1 GCA_019417795.1 Clostridiales bacterium
TTAAGAAAGTTACCGAGAAAATAATGACTGAGTTTTCGGATTTGAATCTATGCCCGATTAACAACCGTCAGGGAATTGTAATTGATGGTGAAAGTTCAAAGGTTATTTGCAAAGACTAATTTGAAAATTCCCATTTATCAAGCCCTTTGAGAGAGGAGAAATCTTTTCTCAAAGGGCTTTTTCTATTTTTACGGATATTCGCAAACTACAAGAAAAAGCCAAAACTTCATATACTCTAATCACAGAGGAAGTGGAGGTTTTGATATGAGTAACAGTTTAGCGGCAGTACATCCAGAATTGATTGTCGAATGGTCGGATAGGAATTTACCGCTGACACCGGACAGCGTGACTTTCGGCTCGAATAAGAAAGTATGGTGGAAGAGAAGATAAAGCCAGATAGATATGAGGACGTGGGAGAGATTCTGCGTCCCAACGTCCGTGTGGGCTTGCTTTTATTCGGATATTCGTATATAATGTATCGTGTTGAGTATTATCCATGTGGAGGTGCGGTATGAACGGGATCAATGGCTATATCTCCATTCGGGAGGCGTCTTACCGTTGGGGCGTGTCAGAGCGGCGGGTCAACCAATACTGCGCCGAAGGGCGGATCCCCGGCGCGTCCCGGTTCGGGCGTTCATGGGCGATCCCGGAAAATGCGGAGAAACCGTCCGACCCGCGCTTTCAAGGACAGCACCGCGATTCCGGCAGGACAAGCACCTGACGGATACCCCTCTGCATGGGAAGCATCCGCAAAAAGGAGGTGAACGCTATGGCCTGCGACGAGAGCTTGTACCGCCAATATCTGAACGGCGACGACGAAGGGCTCAATGCCCTGATGAAAAAATACGGCGACCCCCTGACCCTGTATATCGACGGCTATCTGCACGACGTTCACGAGGCGGAGGAGCTGATGCTGGATGTTTTCGCCTATCTGTTCACGAAAAAACCGAAGATACGGGACGGCGGCTTCAAGGCGTATCTCTATAAGGCCGCGCGCCACATGGCGCTGCGCCATAAGAGCAAGCGAAAGCCCCTGTTCAGCCTCGATGCGCTGACCGACGAGCCGGACGGGCGGCTGCTGGCGGATGAGGTTATCCGGACGGAGGAGCGAAACCGCGTCCTGCACTTCTGCATGGGCGAAATGAACCCGGACTATCGGGAAGTCCTGTATCTCACCTATTTTGAGGATATGAGCTACGCGCAGGCGGCGGAGGTCACGGGAAAAACAGTAAAACAGATCACCAACATGGTGTATCGCGGAAAAAAGAGCCTGCGAAGGCTTTTAGAACGGGAGGGGATCACAGATGCGGAGTCATGAAGAGCGCGTCGCGGAGACAAAGCGGCGCATCGCCAAAATTGAGCGGGAGAAACGGCGGCGGCGCAATACGGTCACCATGGCTTCCGCCGTGGCGGCGTGCCTTGCGTTGCTCATCGGCGCGTCCCTCGCCATGCCCGGCATTGCCGCGAGCATCCAGACAGGCGACTACTCCGGCTTTGAAACGGCGGCAAGCATCTTTCACGGCGGCGCTGCCTTGGGATACATCGTCATCGGGCTGCTGGCTTTTTTACTCGGCGTGTGCGTGACCGTTCTGTGTTTCCGGCTGCGTCAGATGAGCCGAGAGGACGGGCAGGACAGGGAAAGCGAGGATGCGCATGGAGCTGATTGAGAACCTGCTGCAACTGCTGACCACGTTCGTCGGCGCACTGCTTTCGGGTATCGCCTACCGAAAAAGTGGGCGGCAGACGTATTTCCTGCTGCTGTGCTTCTACGGCTGCTTTGCCCTCGGCGCGCTCTACTGGACGCTGTATCTGCTGCTGTTCGATACCACACCGCGCGTTTTCTATGTCTCGGAGTTCGGCTGGGTGGCCAGCGTAATTTTCCTGCGCATTTTGCAGGCCACGCTCACCACTCAGGACGAGCGCAGCTTCCGCAGCCGCTCTGCATGGCTTTCGCCGCTGATCGGCGTACCGCTGCTGGCGTTCTACTGCACCTTCGGGGATATTCTCTCCAACCTGATCTGGTGCGGCATGATGATTTGGCTCTCC
>DXUR01000784.1 GCA_019417795.1 Clostridiales bacterium
GCAACTGCAAAATACACTTGCCGCCGTCCAGCACCGCCAGCTCGTCCCGGCTCAATAATTCGTGCCCCATCTTCTGGAACGTGGTGCCGTAACTGGGGCTGTTGCCACGGGTGTCCGAGGTGTTGAATGCATCAATCGTTTCTTTGCCCAGCATTTCGGACAGGTCTTTCAGGGTGGTAGGCTCGCTGCCGCCGAGGAAAATCTGGCTGTCCATGTTGCCCACGATGGTGTCCGCATTGTCCTTGTAGATGGCTTTCAACTGGCTTCTCGCCTGCAAAACAAGGCAAGCGGAGATCTCACGGCTGCGGATAGTCGCCACCAATTTTTCCAGATTGGGAATCTGCCCGATGTTGGCGCATTCGTCGATCAGGCACCGCACATGGATGGGCAGCTTGCCGCCGTACACATCGTCTGCTTTATCGCACAGGAGGTTGAAAAGCTGGGTGTAGACCATGCTGATGAGGAAATTAAAGGTAGAATCCGTGTCCGACATGATGAGGAACAGAGCTGTTTTCTTATCTCCCAGCGTATCCAGTTGCAGTTCATCGTACATGGTGAGGTCACGCAGTTCTTGGATGTCGAAGGGGGCTAATCTGGCACCACAGGAAATGAGGATGGATTTTGCGGTCTTGCCAGCAGCCAGCTTGTAAAGTTTGTACTGCCGTCCGGCAAAGCTGTTGGGCTTCTTTTTTGCCAGTTCTTCAAACAGCAGATCCACCGGGTTCTGATATTCCTCGTCATCCTCCAGCACCTGCATGGTGTTCAGCATCTCCAGCAGGGTAGCGAAGTTTTGCTCCTCCACCGGGGCTTCATAATGCAGATAGGCGATCAGGGCGGTGAGCAAAAGACGCTCCGATTTTTCCCAGAATGGGTCCCCGCCGGACCCTTCACCCTTGGTGTTGGTCATCAGGGTCGTGACCAGTTTCAGAATGTCCTTTTCGCTGTGGACATAGGCGAAGGGGTTATAGTGCATGGACTTTTTGAAGTTGATGGTGTTCAGGATTTTCAGCTTGTAACCGTTTTTCAGAAGTGCGTTCCCGCACTCGACCACGATACTACCTTTCGGGTCAGTGACCACATAGGAACTGTGACATTGTAAAAGGTTGGGCTTGAGCCAAAACCGGGTTTTGCCGCTGCCGGAGCCGCCCACCACCAGCACGTTTTTATTTCGGGCATTCTTAGGGTCAGGTGGACGGTTGGACATCATCAACCGTTCCGTTTTGGTCAGGATGATGTTGTCTGCAAACTTGGGTGCCATGAACGGCTCAATATCCTTGGCGGTGCCCCACCGGGCAGAGCCGTACTCCATGCCGTGGCGGTACTTCTTGGCGTTTTTTCCACGCAAATAGACCGCCAGCCGTAACCCTGCACCGCAGCACAAGCCCACCAGCAAATCGAGCGGATGCAAGCTGGGCAGCGGGTTCGCAAACGCCACCGGAACGGTGCCCATCATCGCCATGATCTTATCCCCCAGCTCTTTGCCCTCGGCAAGCCGCCACGCTTCGCCAATGTTGGTTGCCACCAGCCCCAGCAAAATATAGGGCAGATACAGTGCCAGCAGCTTTGTCAGCTTTTTCGTGGTCACAGTCCACGCTCCTGTTCCTTATGCCGGACTTTGCCGGGGAGTTCTGCCGCCGCCTGCACCAGTTCATGCAGTTTTGCCAGCACCGAGGGGCGTTTGTCTTTGTTCAGCAGAGATGCCGAATACTCTTTGAACGCCGAGTTGAAGGCTTCTGCATCCGGGGCTTTGAAAAAGACCAGATACCGGGGCGGCACTTCGGAGGTGTCCTTGCGGATGGCATAGTCGATGCCGTACTTTTTGGCGTAGCGTTCCAGCCCACGGATGCCGGTCTTGCTGATCTCCACGCTGGACACACCCCGGTTCTGCCGCAGAAGAGTGCGGACACTTTGCTTACCTTGGGATGTCTTGGACTGGTACAGCCGAAACGCCGCCTTTACCGCCCGCAGGACAGTCCGGGCAGACAGCTTTGTGGTGGAGATCATAATGTTGAATGACTTCTGTTCGATTTCTTCCTGCAATGCCA
>DXUR01000785.1 GCA_019417795.1 Clostridiales bacterium
CATTATAAATCCATCTTAAAATTTAGTGAAATATCGCATTTTTATCGTCTCATAGCCGAACCTTTCTTCGATAAATTTTATTTATGGCAAAACAAAATCCCGGCTATACCTTGCAAAAGCCGGGAAAGTGATTTATCATAATATCAAAGTTTTTTATCATTAAAGGAGTCATTTGTCATGCTGACTGACCGACTAAATTATGTTCTGGCTATTGCAGAAGAGAGAAACATCACTGCTGCCGCCCACAAGCTCTATGTTTCACAGCCGACTCTGACTGTCTACCTCAACCGTCTGGAAAGCGAACTGGGTGTCAAGCTGTTTGACCGAAGTCGCACTCCTATCACGCTGACTCCTGCTGGTGTTTACTATATCGAGGAAATGAAAAAAATCGAGGAAAGCGAGCAGAAAATGCGAAGCAGCATTCGTCTTGTGGCCGACCCTAGCCGGACACTATTGGTCGGAATTGGACAGGTACGAGGTTCCAATTGGCTTCCGCAGATATTACCTGACTTTTGTTCGATTCATCCAGATGTCAATGTCCAAATTTTACAAGCCGTAGAGAGCCGACAGGGTGAGATGCTCAAAAATGGAAGACTCGATCTTGCCATCGGACACCTGCCTCCGTCCGTACAAAATTTTGAAGTCTATGAATTTGACCCAGAGCCAATTTGCCTATGCGCACATAAAAAATTCGGTTTGATTCCATCGGATGTTCGCTCCCAATATACACCGCTGCATCCTTATGAGATTCCGGTGGAAGCTCTGAACGGTCTCCCCTTTATTGCGCCGGATGTCGGAAACGGAAGCTATGAGATTTATCGTGAGTCTATCTTGAACCATGGCGTGATTCCCTCTCGAATCATCTCCATCAATAACCAGAAAACCGGCTTTGCTCTTACTGTACAAGGGCTGGGCGTTCAACTGGTCGCCGGTGTTCAACTCATCGAAAATATCAGCGAACTTGACTATCTGACCGTTTCGGGAATGCCACTTTCTCGCAGCTGCTGCGCCGCCTATTCCGAAAACTCGCAAAAAGCAGTTCTCATTCGCGATTTTATCCGCCTAATCGACCAGAATGTTTTTCTATCATAAAGTATAAGTCTTACTATCATCGCTTTATCACAATAAATTTTGCAAAACCATCTTGACGCACCTTACAATCCATGATACTCTCTATCGCAAATCCCACCAATTTTGTAGAAAAGTACAGAACGGCGAGGATTTATTCCCCATGAAGATTTTTACCGCCCCGCAACACACCCGATTCATTTTGCCGCTTACTTCACCCGACAAAATCATCGTCTGTACTGCGTGGGCGATATTTTCTTTTATGGGACCTAAACAATGGATAAGGAGGCGACCCGAAGCGTGATCTATCGAGACAATTTGTTTCTCAACGCCAGATTCCAAGAGGCTGTCCAAGCTGCCCATGACCAAGATTGGCAAACCTTTGAAAAATATTCCTTCTACGATGCCAAGATGATGGAAGACCTGCTGTACAAATGTGAGCACCTGATGCCTCTTGACATCAAATGTCGGTACGCCTTACAACATTATTACAGTCACGGCGATCATTCTCCCATCATCCGAAAATACGTTCGCCGAGCCAAGGTCATCCGTCCCGAAAACTGGCGCAATGCTCTGCCGGAGAGCGTAAGAGGCCTTGAAATGTTCACGGTATATCGTGGCGGCATCGGCAGCATTGAGCGCGCACCGCTTTCTATTTCATGGTCACTTTCTTACGATGTTGCCGAATGGTTTGCACACCGCAGCGAACTCTTTTACCGCTGCCCCTGCCATGTGTATCAGGGAACAATTCACGCCGACAAGGTGATTGCATATCTTCCAGAGCGCAGTGAATTTGAAATTATCCAGCATCGGAATGTCAAAGACGTGCGGGAAATCACGCCGCTGAGAGGCTACAGTCCGCCGTTCAATGCCTTCAAATCGTCAACAAAATGGGTTCACAATGAAGAGGAAAGCAACCACTATTTCAATGAATGGTATCAATCGCAGAACTGCTGATTTCCGCACGGTTCCAGAT
>DXUR01000786.1 GCA_019417795.1 Clostridiales bacterium
CTAATTATATCATGTAAATGTGAAGAAATCTACGTCCTCAGATAAGTTGTCCTGTCATTAGCCTGTTTTTTGAAAAATCCGTCATAACCATAATAGAAGGAGCGAAGCACCTGCCAATCACGGCGGGTGCTTCGTGCTTTCCAGAATATTATGAACGGAGGGTTTTCTATGACAATCTATGAAACCATCAAGGCGGCAATCAGCGTCAAGCAAGCCGCCGAACACTACGGGCTGAAAGTGAGCCACAACGGCATGGCTTGCTGCCCGTTCCACAACGACAGGCATCCGAGCTTGAAGCTGAATGAGGACTATTTTTTCTGCTTCGGCTGCGGAGCCAAAGGGGATGTGATCGACCTTGTGGCAAGGCTGTTCAATCTGAGCAGTTATGAAGCAGCGCAAAAGCTGGCTTTGGACTTCGGGCTTGACCCGAAACCGCCCACTGCCGCAGCTATGGTCAAGCCGAAGCGTCCCTATATCCGTCAGTTCCGGGAGGATGAAATGCTGTGTTTCCGGGTGCTGACGGATTATCTGCATCTGCTGGAAGATTGGAAAGTGCGGTATGCACCCAAAACACCGGAAGAGGCTCTGGATGATCGTTTTGTGGAAGCCTGCCAGATGCACTGCTATATCGAATATATGGCAGATGTGCTGACGGTGGGTGATCTGGAAGAACGGGTGGCATTGGTGGACAAGCTGATGCAGGACGGCAAAATTGCTTTTCTGCAAGAGTATACCGCACGAAAGAAAAAGGAGGTGGCGCACCATGGCGAAGAACCGGAAAACGCCTGATATGAATTTGCCTGTCTGGTTTGACGGGCAGAACATCAACGAAGCTCTGTTTTGTGAAGAATTTCTGCATGAGCGCAGAATCATCTTCGCAAACGGAGCTTTTTTCACGCCCGATGGTCGAGTGACGGACGATCTTCCTCTGCGTGGGGAGATTTACGACAAGCTGAAATTCTGTGCCGTAAACAATATCCCCCGGAAGATCACCAACATTCTGGAAGTGCTGAAACTGGAAGCGCAAGTGCCGGACTTTCCACCGGAGCAGGATCGGATTCATGTGTCCAACGGTACGCTGCTATTGAACGGCACATTTACCGAGGGCAGACCGGCTATCGTGCGGAGCCGTTTGCCGGTTGCTTACAATCCCGATGCTACTGCGCCGGTGATCTGGCTGAACTTTCTGGATGGGTTGCTTTACGCCGAGGACATTCCAACTTTGCAGGAGTTTATCGGCTATTGCCTGATTCCCTCCAACAAGGGGCAGCGCATGATGGTGATTAAAGGCAACGGCGGCGAGGGTAAATCTCAAATCGGTGCGGTACTGTCTACCATCTTCGGCACGAATATGAAAGACGGCAGCATCGGCAAGATTTCTGAAAACCGCTTCGCCCGTGCCGATCTGGAACACATCCTGCTGTGCGTGGATGATGATATGCGGATGGAAGCTCTGCGCCAGACCAACTATGTAAAATCCATCGTGACAGCACAGGGCAAGATGGATTTGGAACGTAAAGGCAAGCAGAGTTATCAGGGCTGGATGTTCGCCCGATTGCTGGCATTCAGCAACGGTGATCTGCAAGCCTTGTATGACCGCAGCGACGGATTTTATCGCAGACAGCTTGTGCTGACCACCAAGGAAAAGCCGGTGGACAGAGCTGACGATCCTGATCTTGCAGAGAAGATGAAAGCTGAAGCCGAGGGTATCTTCCTGTGGGCATTTGAAGGCTTACAGCGGCTTGTTGCCAACAACTTTAAGTTTACGGAGAGTGACCGTATCCGGGAAAACCGGGAAGCGGTCAAGCGTGACAACAACAATATCTTTGATTTCATGGATTCCGAGGGATACATCCGGCGTAAAGCGGATGCGTCCATCAGTTCCAAGGATTTCTATGAAATCTACCGGATGTGGTGCGAAGAAAATTCCCTTGCACCGCTGAAAGCCCGCAGCTTCAGCGACGCCATGATTGCCAATGCCAAGAAATTCAATCTGGAGCATTGCAACAACATCACCAACTCTGCCGGACGGCGGGTGTGGGG
>DXUR01000787.1 GCA_019417795.1 Clostridiales bacterium
TGGCGTTTTTGGAAAAGAGAATTGTTTGACACCTGATGATAAGAAACGGTTGACACCAGATGAACTCTATGAAAAAAGCTGCCAGACTTGTAAGTTGTTTGGTGGAATAGCCGTTGCGGGCAAGCTGCGGTTCAAGGATGCATCGTATGTTTCGCAGAACGGAAGAACCTGTCAATATGAAAAGCGTGATGGTGTTGGCATTGACAGAGACACAGGCGCAGCAGCAGGGAGCGCAAAGTTCGACTTTGAAATTGTCCCACGAGGTAGCCGGTTTCAATTTACACTAATTGCGGAAAATCTTGATTCAGAACAGAAAAAACAGTTAGAGTTTATCATCTCGCTGCTGGAAGGTACACTGATTCCAGATGATTACCTTGCCTTCGGAGGAAAAACAACAAGAGGCCTCGGTAGAATGAAGCTTGAAAATACGAACATAGAAACTGTCGACCGTGATGCAATCATGGCAAAGTTTCAGGAAATGGGTATGACAATTGGAAAGGGGTGATGGTATGCACCTAAAAGAATTACAAAATGAGGTCTGTGGTGCATTTACTATCTCCGCAGACGGTCCGTTGCTTATTAAATCCGGAATCTCAAACAAAACAAATCCAGCGTTGCCGGATGCTCTGTTTTTGACTGGTAAAGACGGCGACACGGAAACCTATCTTATCCCCGGATCCAGTCTCAAGGGAGTGATTCGTCATTATCTGGAAGACAATCATATCTTGGATGGAAACGCTGTGAAAAGTCTGTTCGGAAGCCATAAGGGCGGTCTTCTGCGAGGCAAGCTATCTTTTTCAGATGCATATGCTGATATGGCTACAGTACATATTGTTCATCGTACAAACACTTCGATAGGTGCAGTTTCACAAAGTACGACACACGGCTCACTGAATAATACCGATACACTGGATCAAGGAAACTTTCGTTGCAGTTTCCGCATTGTCAATCCTTCGGAAAATGATGTGTGTGCGTTACTAAATGCGTTGGATGCACTGAATCGGCATATCATCTTCATCGGCGGCAGAACAAGTAAAGGCTATGGACGGATTTCAATCAAAGATTTCCAGATGCAAGTTATTTCCGGCTTTACAGCGGAGTTTAAACCCAATATCACTGCAGTATATACAGATTTTGTTGATGCAGTCGCTATTTACCGAAAGGAGAATGCAAATGGCTCCTGAATATCGAAACAACAACTGGATACAGAATTATTTTTTTGTTGATTTTCCTGTGACCGCTCCTCGTTATGTATCTCGTGATAAACGCCTGGATGCAGCACATCGATTGTCCGGGATACTGAAAGTCCAATTAGTAACAGTAGATCCGCTGTTTATCGGTAGTGGCTTTCAGGAACTTGAGGACGGGCAGTTTATCAAGCAAACATTGACGGAAAACAACAAACCAATAATCCCAGGTTCCAGCTTAAAGGGTGCTGTTCGGCAAATTTGTCGTGCTGTATCGCAAAGTTGCGTTCCACAAGAATCATGTCGAATCAATCTTCCACAAGGCACAATGCGGCAATGTAAGCCAGAACGAAAGTCGGATCTGGATCAAGCCTGCATTGTCTGCGATATGTTCGGAAAAATGGGCTGGTGCAGCAAAGTGTTTTTCAGTGATCTAATCGCTGAGTGTGGCACAACTGCCCGCTTTCAGGCAGCACAACAGTTTGCACCGCATCCGGATGCTGAAAAATATCTTGATGAGGACGGTTATCACGCTTATAAGTTCTACAAAACAAAAGTCAATAGTGTGACGAAACCACAAAACGATAAGCTGCGTGCGGTTCCGCCCGAAACTGTATTCACCGGCGAGATCACATATAGAAATCTGGATAAGAAAGAACTCGGACTGTTGCTGTTCGGTCTTGGACAATCCAGAAGTATCTCACTAAAGCTTGGGGGATACCGAAATGAGGGCTTCGGAACTGTTAATATAACGCTTGCATCCGATCAGATCGGCGATACATTAGCGATGACGAACGAATTCATTGACTCTGTCGATGATACACTTGTTTTCGGAATTGAGCAATTAGAAGATGGT
>DXUR01000788.1 GCA_019417795.1 Clostridiales bacterium
ATTTCATTGAAAATCGGGGTGAAATGTTACAACGCTCGGACATTTCAAAAAAATTTACGGCGGGCAGCCGGAAATGGCCGTCCGCCGCGTTCTATTTTGTAGGCAGCATAATGGAAAATTCCGAACCCTTGCCCGGCTCCGAAACCACTTTGATATAGCCGCCCTGCCGCGTTACGATCTCGCGGGCCAGATACAGGCCAATGCCCACGCCCTGCTGTTCGTGTACTTCTTCCTCACGATAGAAGCGCCGGAAGATGGCAGCCTGATTGCTTTCGGAAATGCCCTTGCCGGTGTCGGTCACTTTGATCTCCACATACATTTCCCACAGCACCACCGACACAGCGATTTTCCCGCCTGCCGGGGTGTACTTCACCGCATTGTCCAGCAGGTTAAAGAGGGCTTCGGATGTCCACTTGCTGTCATGGGAAACGGTCAAATCCTCCGGGCAGTCCACGGACACGGCGATTTCCTTTTTCTCCGCCGCATACACGATCCCACTCATGGCCTGCGCCACAGTATCAAAAAGACGGCCCAGCTTCTTATCCAACTGGATCACGCCTGTTTCCAGTCGGGAGGTTTTCACAAGGGCCTGAAAGAGAAAGTCCAGCTTATCCGTCTGGCTGCGGATTCCCCGGATAAAGTCGGTGCGCTCCGCCTCGGTCATGGGCTTTTCCAGCAGGGTGTCCGTCGCCATTTTCAGATTGCTTACCGGCGTTTTCACCTGATGGGAAATATCCGATACAAGGGTCTGTAACTCCTGCCGTTCCTCGTCCACCCGGCGGCGGTTCTCCTGCATGATCTGGTAAAGCCTTGCCAGCCGGTGTCCGATTCTGGCAAGCTGGGTTTCGCTGTCCTCTGGCCGCTGGGGCGCTTCATTCCCGGCGATCATGTGGTCTAAAGTCTGGCACAGGTCAGCGGTAAACTGCGACAGCCGCTTTCCAAACGCCTGCGTCAGTACAAAAATCCCCACAAGGGCGCACAGCAGCAGCGTCCCGCCTGTCAGCAGCACCGCAATCTGTTTTGTCACAAGAAACAGGGCTATGGTGATCCCGGACATGGAGAGGACAAGCTCCATTGCCACCCGGCCAAACAGCCGCTTTACCGAGAGGTTTTGAAACTTCATTTTGCCTCGCCTCCCGTCCATTGATAGCCCATGCCGTAAACAGTCTTGATGTAGGGTGCGCCGCCGTCAGATTCAATCTTGCTGCGAATCCGGCTGATGGAGGTTGTCAGGGTGTGTTCGTCTACAAACCTCTCGTCTATATCCCACAGCTTTTCCAAAAGCTGCCCACGGGTCAGCACTTGCCGGGGATTTTTACGGAACAGGTTCAGCATTTTGTACTCCATCGGGGATAGGGTCAGGGGCTTGCCGTTTAGGGAAGCCGTCTGCTCCGAGAAGTCCAGAAACAGCCGCCCGTCGTCGTAAATGTCCTTGGCCGGTTTGTGGTGTTCCAGCATGGCGAACATGGCTTTGATTTTTCGCTGCAAGGCCCCGATCACAAAGGGCTTTGTGATGTAGTCCACCGCGCCCACCTCATAGCCCCGTATCTGGTCGCTCTCCTGATCGTTGGCGGTCAGGAATATTACGATGGTGTCCGGGTGCTGGGGCTTTATCAGCTTGCACAGCTCAAAACCGTTCCCATCTGGCAGGTTAATGTCCAACAGCACTAAATCAAATTCCCGCTGGCGGATGGCTTCGGCTGCGGTTCTGGCATTTAGGGCAGAAGTCACGCCGTAGCCGTCTGCGGTCAGGTTATAGGCTAACATCTTATTCAAAAAACTGTCGTCCTCGACAATTAAAATCTGCTTCATATCCTCACTTCCTTTGCTTTTTGCAGATAGTATAACAGGCAAATGTCCGAGAATTGTTACAAGGACAAATATATTTATCATATTACAGCTTTTTTATGTGTACTGCAATTTTATAAAAGAAAGGACAGCAGTATCATCAAATTGCTGTCCTTGCGGTTTATTATAGCTGGTAGTGTATAAGCGTGGGTTCATCATATTTGGTGTGGTATCTTTAACTATGGGAAACTCC
>DXUR01000789.1 GCA_019417795.1 Clostridiales bacterium
GCCCCGTGATCTCCTGATACAGCGCCGCCAGAGAATCCAGCTCCTTTTGGAAGCTGGCCTTGTCGGAAATGGCGGACATATCCGGGTGGTGGTAGGTGTGGTTGCCTACGATGTGTCCCTCCGTCGCCATCCGGCGGACGATGTCCGGGGCGGATTCGATCATGTGGCCCACCACGAAGAAGGCCGCCGGAGCACTATGCTTTTTCAGCGCATCCAAAATGGCCTCGGTGTTGCCGTTTTCGTAGCCGCAGTCAAAGGTGAGATAAATGACCTTTTGGCTGGTGTCTCCCACATACCAGGCGTCATACTGGGTGAGAAAGTCCGCTGTGGCATTGCCGATGGGGGTTTCGTGCTCCGCAGGGAAGGACAGTCCCCAGTTATCGGCGGAGGCGGGGATGGCGGCATTGCTGGACGTGGACAGGGCGGCGGGGGAGCCGCGGCCAAGGATCCCCATCAGCGTCAGACAGGGCAGAAGCAGCAGACAGAAAATTTGCAGACGTTTGCGCATGGCGTTCCTCCTGAGAATGGATTTTCATTAGTCTGCCCGGAGGGAAACCCCTTCATACCCGGTTGCGAAACCCGGCGAAAGCTGTTATGATGTGGCAGTGAAAATTTCGCAGGACCCAAAGGAGAAACAAAATGGCAAAGAAACGGCGTACCTCTCGAAAACCCGGCCGGAAGGAGGCATTGGCAGTCATCATCCTGGCGATGCTCGTCGGTCTGGCCCGACAAATGCTGGCCCCTAGCTATGATCTATCGAATATCCCGGACTATGACGGCACCAGCGCTTACGCCGTCATCGACCGGAATCAGCCTTCCTTTACGGAGGAGGAATACACCACCGATTCCTATGAGTATTACAGCGAGCTGGACAGACTGGGCCGCTGCGGCGTCGCGGAGGCCTGCGTCGGCGTGGATCTGATGCCCACGGAGGAGCGGGAGAGCATCAGCAAGGTGAAGCCCACCGGCTGGGTGCAGCACCAATATGATTTTGTGGACGGCGGGAGTCTCTATAATCGCTGTCACCTCATCGGCTTTCAGCTTACCGGTGAAAACGCCAACGAAAAAAATCTCGTTACCGGCACCCGGTACATGAACGTGGAGGGGATGCTGCCCTTTGAAAATCAGGTGGCGGACTATGTGGCCTCCACCGGGAATCATGTGCTCTACCGGGTGACCCCCGCCTTTGTGGATACCGAATTGGTGGCCCGGGGCGTGGAGATGGAGGCATATTCCGTGGAAGATCAGGGCCGGGGCGTCTGCTTTCATGTCTACTGCTACAACGTGCAGCCCGGTGTGGAGATCGACTATGCCACCGGGGAGAATTGGGAGGCATAATGGAACTTTGGAAGAATTTTGACCGGCTGGTGGTGTTCGATACGGAAACTACCGGAATTGAGTTCGGCCGGGACCGGATCATTGAGATCGGCGCTGTGGCACTGGAAAACGGCGCGGAGCGGGGGAATTTCAATGCCCTTGTCCGCCTTCCGGCAGGACAGATGCTGCCGACCTTCATTACGGAGCTTACCGGCATTACGGACGAGCAGTTGGACCGGGAAGGCGTGGATGACCGTGCGGCGGCGGAGGGCTTCTGCCGATTGTTAGAGGGGGCAGAGCATCCTCTGCTGGTGGCCTACAATGCCCAGTTCGACCTGAATTTCCTCTACTATTTGCTGAAACCCTTGGGGTTGGTGTCCGTTTTGCGAAAACCCCGGTTTCTGGACGCTTTGACAGTGTACCGGGACCGGCGGGACTATCCCCACAAGCTGTGCAACGCCATCGAAGCCTATGGTCTGACGGAGGCGGAAAACAGCCACCGGGCAGTGGATGACGCCCGGGCCACCGTCCTGCTTTTGGAGGCGATGGCGGCGGAGAAGGACGATCTGATGCGGTATATCGACCTGTTTGGCACCCATCCCAAGTACGGCATGAGCGGGAAAAAGATTGCCTCCGTGACCTACTGCCCCCAGCCCTACGACCGGCGGGGGGCGCCGTATGAGCTGACTCCTACAAAGTGAAAAAATTGTGAACATTTTAAGG
>DXUR01000079.1 GCA_019417795.1 Clostridiales bacterium
ATGCCTCAGAGGGCAATGGTTCGGATTTGGGTTGCTTCGCTCCACCAAGAACTCCAGTGTTGTAATGACACTGGAGTTTCTGTTTTATCTGGAAGTTTGTAAAGCGTCGCAAGGGGGGATTCGAACAGCATCGGCCGCCGCTATACGTCCCGGCGGCAAAAAGGCCCCTGCGGGGCCTTTTTAGATGCGCGGCTTGCGTAATCCACCCGCGCCCACCAAAAATGCTCAGCGTATGAAAGTACGCTGGGCTTTTTGTTTTGCCAAATCATAGCAAAAACCGGTTGGCGTCATTCACACCAGCCGGTTTCCTTTTACACTTTCAGATTTTTCTCTTTCCGCTCAAGATAGAGGAAAAAGCAGACATTCAGCACGATGCCCACAGCGGTAGAGGTGGGCGCGGCCAGACCGATCATGGTCAGGCTGGCGTTAGGCTGGATGCTCATGATGTAAGCCATGGGCAGGCGGACCAGGAGGGTCTGCACAAGGCCCTGCACCATGACCCAGACGGTCTTGTTGTTGCCGTTGAAGTAGCCCACCATGCTGAACAGCACCGCTGTGACGATCGCCTCAGGCGCAAAACCGCGCAGATAGGCGAAGGCATTCACAATGACGGCGGCATCTGTAGTGAAGATGCCGGACAGCAGGTCGCCCTCGAACCACACCAGCGCAAACACCGCACAGCCGAAGACCAGACCGATGGCAATGCCGGTGAACAGAGTCTGCCTGGCCCGCTTTTTGTTGCCGGCACCGACATTCTGAGAGACGAAAGAGGCCATCGACTGCATCAGAGAGCTGGGGATGAGCATGGCGAAGTTGACGATCTTGCAGGCCACGCCGTAGCCGGAGGACGCTTCCAGACCCAGACGGTTGACGAAGGCGCAGAGCGCCAGAAAGGAAACCTGCGTCAGAAACTCCTGCAAAGCCAGCGGCAGGCCAATGTCCAGGAACTTGCGGCACTGGAGGTTGAGACGGAAATCAGTCTTTTTGAGCTGGAAAGGCAGATGTTTCCTCCTTAATGCTTTAGCCGAATCCGGGGAGAGGGATTCGCCCCGGTCGTTCGGTTTTGTCGTACAAGCATTCGCAGCGGGCCAGCTCCGTGCAGTTCGTTGTCTGACAACAACCTTGCTGAAATAAATGTACCGATTTTTGCATCAAAAGAACCATTTTTGGCGTATTTTATAGTTTTCTTGTTCATAATTATGTCATTTCCACGAAAAACAAACTGCCCCTTGCAGTCTATTTTCCGGTGTTGTATACTGAAATCGGAGCATGGATTTACAGAAAAAATTACAAGTCTCTTTCAAAAGCAACGATGTTTCGCTTATTTTTAATCGTTTTCAATCTATTAAGTTGTCCGACAATGCCATCGCAGGCCCCAAAAGCGTCTGCATCCCGTGCAAAAGGCAACGATCGGCGGCGCTCCGGCCGCCGAAAAAGGGGCGGACGGCCTGCAGTTTTCAGCCGTCCGAACCAGAAAGCGTGCAATTTTTGTTCAGATATCGGAACACTTTCGTCGTTTTCCCGACCTGGTCCGAATGCCTCTCAGAGGCCTTATATATAAGGAAAGGAAGTGAGTCCCATGCCTTCCGGAGATTCCCACCGTTCACTGGCACGCGCGCTGGATATTCTGGAGCTGTGCAGCCTGAACGGCAGCGGTTACACCCTGACCCAGCTGTCGCAGCATCTGGGCATTGCCAAAGGCAGCATCTCCCCGCTGCTGCACACCCTGCTGGCCCGCGGCTACCTGACCCTGGACGACCAGGATCATCACTACCGCATCGGCCGCATGGCGTTCCGCATTGGAAACACCTATCTGGAAGAAGCCAGCGCCTTGCGGGAGATCTACCGCCTGATGCACGACATCGTGTCGGTCTGCCACGAGACATGCCACCTCGGCAGCCTGAAAAACGGGGATGTCTATTACCTCAAAAAGGTGGAGACCCCGCTGCGCAGCCGTACCGTCACGGTGGAGGGCCGCAGCCTGCCGGCCTACGCCACCGGCGTGGGCAAGGCTCTGCTGGCCGACTACCAGTTGCCCCAGCTCAAGGCCCTGTATTACGACGGCCTGTACCCGCTGACCGAGCACACCATCACCGACTTTCGCCTCCTGGCCGACCAGCTGGCCGAGATCCGGGCCAGCGGCTTTGCCTACGAGTGTGAGGAGAGCACCCGGGGCATCCGCTGCATCGGCGTGCCGCTGCGCAAAAGCGGCAAAGTGGTGGCCGCGCTGAGCGTTGCCTTCCCGCTGGAGCGCTACAACGACGCTGCCGCCGCCAGCGCCCGGCAGGCGCTGGACGAAGCCCGGCGTCAGATCGAGCGGCTTCTGTGCTGCGTGGAACTGCAATTCTGAAACCCTGTAGAAAAAGGAGTGTTATTTATGCCTCAGTTGATCACCATCGGCGAGACCATGGCCGCCTTCACCCCGGACAGCGTGGGTGCCCTGCGCTATGTGCAGAACTTCGGCATCCGCACCGCCGGTGCCGAGAGCAATGTAGCCGTGGGTCTGGCAAAGCTGGGCCTGGAGGCCGCCTGGGTCAGCCGCCTGGGCACCGACGAGTTTGGCTGCTTCATCCGCAATCAGCTCCGTGCCGAGGGCGTGGACTGTTCCCGTGTCATCTACGACCCCGACCACCGCACCGGCATCATGTTCAAGGAGACCGGCGTGGGCGAGACCAAAGTGTTCTACTACCGTGAGAACAGCGCCGCCAGCCACCTGTGCCCCGAGGACGTGACCCCCGCCCTGCTGGACGGCGTGAAGGTGCTGCACATGAGCGGCATCACCCCCGTGCTGAGCGAGAGCTGCCTGGCCATGACCAAAGCCGCCTTTGCTCTGGCCAAGGAGAAAGGCGTCGCCATCAGCTTTGACCCCAACATACGCCGCAAGCTGTGGCGTGGGCAGGACTACGCCCCCCTGATCCGGGAGCTGACCCTGCAGAGCGAGATCGTGCTGCTGGGCCTGGACGAGGCCGACGCCCTGTTCGGCCTGCGCGACCCGGATGCCATCTTCGATCTTCTGTTCCGCGACGGCTGCGCACAGTATGTGGCCATCAAGGACGGCGGCAACGGTGCCTGGGCGGCCGACAAGACCACCCGCGAAAAGCTGCCGCCCTACCCCTGTAAGCCCATTGAGCCCATCGGCGCCGGTGACGGCTTCAATGCCGGCTTCCTGGCCGGCATCCTGCAGGGCCGCGATGTGGTCACCGCAGGCCGCATGGGTGCCATCTGCGGCGCCCTGGCCACCCAGACCCCGGGCGACGTGGAGGGCTACCCCGACGCCGCCCAGATGGAAGCTGCCCTCACTGGCGCTGCCATCACCTACCGCTGATCCGCTGAAACCATCGGTTTCATTTTTTGCCGAAAGGAGTTTTTTGTATGGACACTTACGATCTGGTTTCCAAGCATCCGTTGCTGGCCATCCTGCGCAACGTTCCGCTGGAAAAGACCATTGATTACGCCGAGGCCGCCGTGCAGGGCGGTGCCCCCTTCTTTGAGGTGGCACTGAATAGCCCCCACGCCCTGGAGCAGATCACGATGCTACGCACCCATTTCGGGGACCGTTGCACCGTGGGTGCCGGCACCGCCATCACCGTGGAGCGCTGCAAAGCCGCTCTGGACGCCGGTGCACAGTTCCTTCTGACCCCCGGCACTCCGCTGGATGTGTTCAGCTACTGCGCCGAGAACGACATCGCCCTGCTGCCCGGCGTGCTGACCCCCACCGACGTGGCCACCAGCCTGCAGTTCGGCTACAAGACCATGAAGCTGTTCCCGGCCGGCAGCATGCCCCGCCACTACGTCAAGGACCTGCAGGGCCCCTTTGACGGCACCAACTACATGGCCATCGGCGGCGTGAGCCCCGCCAACATCCGCGAGTTCTTTGACGCCGGCTGCATCAGCGTGGGCCTGGCCTCCAGCCTGATGCCCAAGGACGCCGTGGCCGCCAACGACTGGGAAGCCTGCGCCGCCTACGTCCGCGGCATGGTGGACCAGATCCAGCGCTGAATCTGAACCCATTGAAACCTTCTGCAATACAAGAGAAAGGATGATTTCCCATGAAGATCGTTGAAGTCAACACCTATACTGTCCGTCCCCGCTGGGGCTTTGTTGAGATCGTGACCGACGAGGGCCTGACCGGCTGGGGCGAGCCCGTGCTGGAAGGCCACTGCGCCACCGTTCTGGCCTGTGTTCAGGAGATGAAGCCCTACCTCATCGGCAAGGACCCCATGCGCATTGAGGACTTTTCCGCTGTGCTGTACCGCGCCGGTTTCTACCGCGGCGGCGGCGTGCTGATGAGCGCCATTGCCGGCATTGATCAGGCCCTGTGGGATATCAAGGGCAAGTTCTTCAACGCCCCGGTCTACCAGCTCATGGGCGGTGCCTGCCGCGACAACATGCGCGTGTACAGCTGGATCGGCGGCGACCGCCCCAGCGACGTGGGCGCTGCTGCTCTGGAGCGCAAGAATGCCGGCTTTACCGCCATCAAGATGAACGCCACCGAGGAGCTGCAGATGATCGACACCTACGACAAGGTGGACGCCGTTCTGGAGCGCGTGGCCGCCATCCGGGAGAGCTGCGGCAAGTATTTCGGCATCGCCATCGACTTCCACGGCCGTGTGCACAAGCCCATGGCAAAGGTCCTGGCCAAGAAGCTGGAAGAGTTCGACCCCATGTTCATCGAGGAGCCGGTGCTGTGCGAGAACATGGAGGTGTTCAAGGAGATCGCCGCTGCCTGCAATGTGCCCATTGCCACCGGCGAGCGTCTGTTCACCAAGTATGACTTCAAGCGCCTGCTGCAGGCCGGCGGCGTGGACATCATCCAGCCCGACCTGAGCCACGCCGGCGGCCTGACCGAGGTCAAGAAGATCGCCTCCATGGCCGAAGCCTACGACGTTGCCCTGGCTCCCCACTGCCCGCTGGGCCCCATCGCTCTGGCCAGCTGCCTGAACGTGGACGCCACCTGCTACAACGCCGTGATCCAGGAGCAGAGCATCGGCATCCACTACAACGTGGGCAAGAGCGTGCTGGACTATGTCAAGAACCAGGACGACTTCAAGTTCGTAGACGGCCGCGTGCAGCTGCCCGTCCGTCCCGGTCTGGGCGTGGACGTCAACAAGGAACTGGTGCTGGAGGAGAACAAGACCCCGCACGAGTGGAAGAACCCCGTCTGGCGTCACAAGGACGGCAGCGTTGCCGAGTGGTAATGCATCCCGCCGCCTGAGTTAACGCAGAAAAACAGCCCGCATGGCAGGAGCATCGTGCTCCGTCATGCGGGCTGTTTGCGTTCGATTTACTCTTTTTCTTCCGGTTCTTCGGGCTTGGCCAGCTCCTTGAGCTGCAGCACCCATTCCGGCACTTTGGGAGCAAGGGGCGGTTCACCGCTGCGGGCGCGGTGCATCTTCCGGTACAGGTCGCGGTTGTGGGAAAGGTGCAGGGTCATGGCGTCCCGGGCCCAGGTGCTGTCGCCGCACTTGATGGCCTCCAGCACTGCCTTGTGGGTGTCCAGGGTCTCCTGCAGCAGGGTGCGGTGGGTGCCCTCGGTGAACACCTCCACCGACGCCGTGATGATGGGAGCCAGCTGGGGAGCCACCAGATTGCCGCTGGCGCGGGCAATGGTCCGGTGGAACTTCATATCCTCGTTCAGATAGTCCTGCCCATGCAGGATGTGGTATTCCATGAGGTTGTACAGCGATTCCATCTCGGCGATGTCCTCCGGGGTGGCATGGCGCGCCGCCAGCGCGGCAATGGCCGGCTCGATGATGTTACGCACCTCCAGCAGGTCGAAGGCCAGACGCTCCTTGTCCTCAATGAAATCCAGCCCCAGCGGGTCATCCGCCAGGCCGGGCTGGTCGGTCACAAAAGAGCCCGCGCCGTGGCGCACGGTCAGAATGTTCTGTGACTCCAGCCGCTTGATGGCCTCGCGCACTGTACTGCGTGCCACACCCATCTCGCGGGCAATCGCTGTTTCAGTGGGCAGCTTGTCGCCGCTCTTCAGTTTTTCTTCCAGAATGTAGTCCTTGATCCGCTGTGCAACCTGTTCGGCCAGCGGTCGGCTGGAATCGCACCCCGCAGTCTCCATAAAAACCTCTTCCTTTGGCGTTTTGCTCTGTTCTACCCTTTATTATACCGAAAATTTCTGGCAGTGTAAAGCAACGCGGCATAGAAATTCGCGTTTGCGCAGCGAAGCAGAGCAATGAAAGCCCCGTTTGGCTTTTAAGGACACCAACCGGGCGGCGAGGTGGAATCCTCCCTTTCGCTTGGCTGCGGCCACGGCAGACCGGAAGAGCAAGCCATAACAAAAAATGCAGTGCAGGCCGCTGGTGTAGATCAGCATGGGCTGGTCCGGGATGCACCGCGCCACCGCCGTGGTGGTGCTGCCGGAGTCCAGAAACAGAGCGGTATTCGGCCGCAGCAGCGCCAGCGCTTTTTCGGCAATGATCTGCTTTGCTTCGGCATTGCGGGCCGTGCGGCGGCTGAGCAGGTCATCGGTGCCGACCACCTGCTCCACCGATTTGACTCCGCCATGCACCCGCACCACCCGGCGCGCTTCGTCCAGTGCCCGGAGGTCGGTGCGGCGGCTGACCCCGATGCTCTCCGCCAGCGTTTCCGCTGTGACCCAGCCCTGCGGCAGGAGAAGAAGTTCTCGTATTTTTGTCACGATCGTCTGGTGACAAAAGCTTCCGCACTCCTGTCTTGTATCCCGGCACATCGTTGAAGATGCACAAATCACTCGCGCGCCCATTGGAGATGTTGCCGTATCAGCCCACCGCTGTCACCATTCCCCGGTGACAGCAGTACTGCTTATCACCATTGAAATCCGGCGCAATATCGGCTAGAATAGTGCCAGAACGAAACGAAAGCTCCTCCGAACAAACATCCGCAGGCCGCTTCTCCCATGCCACAGGAGCTGCGCCGCCTGCCTTTCAAGTTAAAAGGAGAGCTACAAATGAAAAACGCTGTTTCCCGCTTTGGAAAGTCCCTCAGCGGCATGGTCATGCCGAACATCGGCGCATTCATCGCATGGGGCTTCCTCACCGCTCTGTTCATTGAAGCGGGCTGGTTCCCCAACGAAAAGCTGGCCAGCATGGTCTCCCCGATGCTGACCTACCTGCTGCCCATCCTCATTGCAGGGCAGGGCGGCAAGATGATTGCAGGCGACCGTGGCCGCGTCATCGCCGCCATCGCCGTGGTGGGCTGCATCTGCGGCTCGGACTACACCATGCTGATGGGCGCCATGGTCATGGGTCCTCTGGCCGGCTGGGTCATCAAGCAATTCGATAAGAAGGTGGAAGGCCATATCCCCGCCGGTTTCGAGATGCTGATCAACAACTTCTCCGTCGGCATTCTGGGTATGCTGCTGGCCATCCTTGGCTACTACGTCATCGGCCCGTTCATGACCGCCATCCTCACCATGTTGACCGCCGGTGTGGACTTCCTTGTGGCGCACAGCCTGCTGCCGCTGGTGTCCGTCTTTATTGAGCCTGCCAAGGTGCTGTTCCTGAACAACACCATCAACCACGGCATCTTCAGCCCCATCGGTGCAAGTCAGGCTGCTGAGACCGGTCGCTCCATCATGTATATGCTGGATGCCAACCCCGGCCCCGGCCTTGGCATCCTGCTGGCCTACTGCTTCTTCTGTAAGGACGACACCACCCGCCAATCCGCTCCCGGTGCTGTCATCATCCACCTGCTGGGCGGCATCCACGAGATCTACTTTCCCTACATCCTGATGAATCCCGTGATCATTATCGCCCCCATCGTAGGCAACTTCTGCGCCATCCTGTTCTACTCCATGACAAGTGCAGGCCTGTCCGGCCCTGCTTCTCCCGGTTCCCTCATTGCCTACATGGCAATGGCTCCCCGGGATTCCATCCTCACCGTCCTGCTGGGCGTTATCATCGCTGGTGCAGTCTCCTTTATCCTGTCCTCGATCATCCTGAAAGCAACCTCCGGCCATGCCAAGAGCCTGACCGATGCCCAGAACGAAATGAAGGAGATGAAGGCACAGGCTAAGGGCGAGGTTCCTGAACCTACTGCCGTAAATGTCGGTCAAATCCGCAAGATCGTCTTTGCTTGCGATGCCGGTATGGGTTCCAGCGCCATGGGTGCTACCAAGTTCCACAACCGCATCAAAGCCGAACGCCCCGATCTGACCGTGACCAACACCAGCGTAGACACCATCCCTGCCGATGCGGACGTAGTGGTCTGTCAGCGCATTCTGGCTGACCGTGCCGCTAAGAGCACCCCGCAGGCACAGCTGGTTACACTGGACAACTTCCTTGCAGATCCGCATCTGGACGCATTGTACAACGCACTGACCTCCACTGCCCCGGTACTGGATGCCAAGGCTGAAGCTGCCGCCAAAGAGCAGATCGAATGGGGTCTGCATCAGGCGGACATCATCAAGATCAGCGACGAGGAAGTGGATTTTCTCTGGGTACTTTCGCCGCAGGAAAGCGCACAGAAACTGCTGACGGAATATGGTGCCAGCCTTGTGTATGTCACGCTTGGTCCGAAGGGATGCTATTTTGCAAACCGGAACTGCACCGGCGAGATCGCTTCGCCTGCCGAGATCCATGTCGTGGATACCACCGGTGCCGGGGATATTTTCGGCGGAAGTGCTATGAGCCGCTTCCTGAAATTGAATAAGGCTCCTGCGGATTTAACAAAAAAGGAACTGACTGCTATCACAACATTTGCCTGCTGTGCCGCAAGCCTTTCTACGCAAAAGCATGGCGGCATCACAAGCGTTGTACCAGAAGCGGAAGTTCGGGAAAGAATTGCCCGGATGGTACAGGCATAAAATCCCATAAAACCCTGACATTTTTCCATTTCTCCTTCATTGGCACCGTCTCACGCTGGATTTTCCAGAGTGGGGCGGTGCTTTTGCTTATATAAGTCTTACTTCTACCGCTTTACCGCAATGAATTCCCCAAAACTATCTTGACGCGCCTACACTTCCATGATACTCTTTATTCCAAATCCTGCTGAAAAGTGGTGGTGCTTATCATGATAACCACCACTTTCAGTGGATATTACCCAGACAGAACGTACCGCCCCGCAACACACCCGATTCATTTTGCCGCCGATTCACTCGACAAAATCATCGCTGCGCTGCGTGGGCGGTATTTTTCTTTTTCACAAATAAAATCTTATGTAGTTGTTCAATCTTCCAAAATTTGTTTTTGGTTGTTGACTGCACAACCGCAAAGTGTTATTCTTGTGCTTGAAAGAAGCAGGTTGTAGTGTCCGCACTGCGCCCGGCTTTCTTCATACTGTACCTTGAATCTTACATAAGCCGTCTGAACGAGATACTGCGCCATGACCTCACACTTTCCGTGAGTGAGCCGGACAACGCCGCTGCACAAATAGGGGCAGGAACTGCGTTCGGTGTGAACGGTGGTCAACATACACGAGCAGCGGAACTCTCTACTTATTTTTGCGTCTTAACAATTCGG
>DXUR01000790.1 GCA_019417795.1 Clostridiales bacterium
TCAAGTCAACGCTGAAAAAGGCGCTGGACTACATCGAGAACCCGGACAAGACCGATGAAAAGCTGTTCGTTTCTTCCTATGGCTGTTCCTATGAAACAGCGGATATTGAATTTCAAATGCTGTTAGATCAGGCGTACCAAAAGGGCAACAATCTGGCCCACCACCTGATACAAGCCTTTGAACCGGGGGAAACCACGGCGGAGCAGGCCCATGAGATCGGGCGGCAGCTTGCCGATGAAGTGTTGCAAGGCAAATACCCCTATGTGATTACCACCCACATCGACAAGGGCCATCTGCATAACCACATCATTTTCTGCGCCGTGGATATGGCGAACCAGCGCAAGTACATTTCCAACCGCCAAAGCTACGCCTTTATCCGGCGAACCAGCGACCGGCTGTGCAAGGAACACGGCCTGTCTGTGGTAAAGCCCGGCAAAGACAAGGGCAAAACCTATGCCGAGTGGGACGCACAGAAAAAGGGCAAGAGCTGGAAAGCAAAACTGAAACTTGCCATTGACGCGGCCATCCCGCAGGCCAAAGACTTTGATAGTTTTCTGCGGCTCATGGAGGCGCAGGGCTATGAAGTCAAACAGGGCAAGTTTATTTCATTCCGCGCTCCCGGACAGGAACGCTTCACCCGCTGCAAGACCTTGGGGGAGGATTACACCGAGGAACGGATCACCCAGCGGATCAAGGGCATTGCCATTGACCGGGGGTCGCGCAGAAGAAGCGCCGGGGAAATCTCCCTGCGGATTGCCTTGGAGGACAGTATCAAGGCCCAGCAGTCGGCGGGCTATGCGCGGTGGGCGAAGCTGCACAACTTGAAGCAGGCCGCCAATTCCTTAAACTTCATCACAGAACACCAGATTGACAGCTACGAGGGCTTGGAAAGCAGGCTGGCCGAGATCAGCGCGGCAAACGACGCGGCGGCCTCCGCCCTGAAAGACGCGGAACGCCGCCTTGGGGATATGGCGCTGCTGATAAAAAACCTCTCCGCCTACAAGCAGCTCCGGCCTGTGGCGCTGGAACTGCGAAACGCCAAAGACAAGGCCGCGTTCCGGCGGCAGCATGAAAGCCAACTGATCTTGTATGAGGCGGCGGCAAAGACGCTCAAAGAGGCCGGGGTCACAAAGCTCCCCAACCTGTACGCCCTCAAAACCGAGTATAAAAAGCTGGACGCAGAACGGGAACGGCTGTCCGCACAGTACAGCGAAGCAAAACAGAAATTGAAAGAATACGGCATTGTCAAACAGAATATAGACAGCATTTTGCGGACAGCGCCGGGAAAGGAGCATACGCAGGAACGATGAACATACCGAGAATGAGTTACCCCCAATACCGCAAGGCACGCAGGCTCACCCATGAGTGCTGCAACTACTGTAACGGAAACTGCCTCCTGCTGGACGATGGGGAGGAATGTGTCTGTGTGCAGAGTATTTCCTATTCGCTGCTGTGCCGGTGGTTCAAGGTAGCCGTCCTGCCGCTGGACGCGGCCCTGTGCGCCGAGATCACCAAAGGCCGGGACGAAATCAAACGCTGCGCCGTCTGCGGGGCGGCGTTTACTCCCAACTCCAACCGGGCTAAATACTGCCCGGATTGTGCGGTGCAGGTGCGCCGGAAGAAAGAGGCGGAACGCCAGCGGAAAAGATACCTCCTGTCTACGCATTTAAGGCGGTAAAAGTCCACGGAAATCAAGGGTTTTTCCGCATGGTCGGCAGGCAGGTGGATAAAGTTATCCTGTTCCCCTTAAAACGGGGTTCTAAATGCGGGAAAATGGACAAAAAAGAAGCGCCGGGCGCAGAGGCTTTGACACCTCCGCGCCCGGCGTTTTTTCAGCCTATTAACTGATCTACATAGGTAATCAGGGGATGCAGTTGTTTCAGGCGAAACATCTCAAATAACTTATCTGAACTTACCCATTGAACATCTACAACTTCTGTTTCCTGTAAACGCATTTCTTCAATCTTTATATCCCTATGAAACAGCCAAACATCGTAAAAATCCTGCACATTTTCCCGTCTGGTCTGATAAATCAATT
>DXUR01000791.1 GCA_019417795.1 Clostridiales bacterium
GATTGAGTGTGAGCAAGTTGACTCGCATTGAAGATGCTACTCTTTTTGAAGTAGTTATTGATGTGTTGGATCCATACGATGACGATTTACTACAGGTAGCACCTACAGTATGGGAGCAATTATATCAAAAATTTTGCGGAATTAGCGCAGCGTATAGCGTTAGAATAAAGTATGCGCAATTTGTTTTGCCCATTATATTGAGGTCAGACAATTGTTTTGCAGATGAATTAGTCAGGTTTGCTTTCACTACTGTCCATAAGATTCTTGCAAATGATAATATGGATTACTGCAGGTGGGAAAAACTTAGTGAGTTGTTGCCAGATGTCGTTTGGTATAATTCTTGGGATAAATGTAAACGATTAAGGAAAGCTGCAAGACGTAAACAGTATGATGTCGATTTTTATGCGTAATCAAACTTTTTTCATCCAGACGTAACATCCACCTAATTTGATATTATTCCGGAAAAGAGACTGAATACTTGAAGCTGCTTGGAGTCCAGAAGACAATATCTCAATCGCCTATGCCTTGCACGAAGGAGCAAGCTGTATATTGTTTGCTCCTCTTTTCCCAAAAGTCAGCGCGGTCGGGCTGGAAAACAAAATATCCGGAATGAAGCCACCTGACACAGAAAAGCCTTGAAACCGAGACCATCCCAGCGGAATGGTGAAAGCGCCCGTGATCACCACGTTGGCTGCCGCGCTACCGCTGACGGTGCCAAACAGTGCACTGGAGAGCACGGCAACCTTAGCGGGACCGCCGGCATACCGGCCGGTCAGTCCAATGGCAATGTCCTGGATTAGACTTCCCAGACCGCTCTTTTCCAGAAATGCGCCAAAAATAACAAACAGAACAATATAGTTGGCAGAGGTCCCCAGGCAGGTGCCGAAGATCCCCTCCGGAATCATGTAGATGTGATTCACCAGCCGGGCAATAGAACCGCCGCGGATGCGGAATACACCAGGCATCAGATAGCCGAAATATCCATAGAGCAGGAAGATAATAGAGATAATACTCAGTTCCTTAGCCACACACCGCCGGGTCGCTTCCAGGATCAGCACCGAGAGCAGGATGGCCATGACGATATCTGTCTGGTTGGAGATGCCGGAACGCTCCAGAAAGCTCCTGTACTTTGTCCAACAGCGATTAGCTTAAAAGGCACTACTTAATACGGTTCAAATGTAAGACAGCTTGACAAATTGTATGGGATAGGATATGTTATAACATAGTTAGACCTATCACATATGAAAGTGTGGACATGATATGATCGTTCCAGTACAGAAGAACCGAGTTTATGAAAATGTTTCCGCGCAGATTCGTGATCAGATTGAGCAGGGAGCTTGGAAAGAAGGCGACCGCATCCAAAGTGAGATGAAGTTAGCTGAGCTTTTCCATGTGAGCCGCGGCTCTATCCGGGAGGCCATCAAATCTTTGCAGATGGCTGGCATTGTAGAGGCCCACAGCGGCCAAGGGACCTTTGTGGCGCCCAATGCGCTGCAAAAAATACGTGATGGACGCCTGGCTGATATGCTCAGCAGTACAGAGTACTTAGATGATGTGCTCCAGTGCCGGTATATCATCGAGTCTTATACCACTCGAGTGGCCTGCCAGATCTGTACACCGGAGGATATCGCCCATCTGCGTGAGAACTTCCAGCAGATGATGGTCTGCGAGGGGAAGAAGGATCACCACGGGTTAGATCACTGCGGAATCGAATTTCATGCCTATATCGTGGGAATGCTGAAAAATGAGGTCCTTTCAGCTCTGTATAACTCCCTTACCCAACCGTTGATGGAGGAACGCAACGAGTTCTCCAGCGCTGATAAGAACTCCGAGCTGTATTATGAGGGCCACATGGACCACAAACGGCTCATCGATGCCTTTGAAGCCCACGATACGCAAAAGGCTGAGGAGATCATCAAGAGACACCTGTTCCGCAAGCTCCGGGACAAGAAGGAGTCAGGTGCCGTGGAAGAGGTCCGTCCATAAAATTGCCGGCAGACGCGGAAAGACGCTTATGCGGGTCACCTGAGGGGG
>DXUR01000792.1 GCA_019417795.1 Clostridiales bacterium
CGGCGCGGAGATCAAGCTGCCGACCGCGCTGAGCTTCACCGCGCAGTACGAGGTTGGAAAGCTCACCGTGGACGGTGTGACCTATACGGCAAACCGGGTCCACGGCAGCGATGCGCTTGGCTGGATGTATTACCCGGACGGCTACGGCGGGTACGATAGCGGCAGGGCACAGCTGAACCTCTACAAGAACTACTCGGGCGGGTCAATCACGCTGGACGGGAACCTTACTCTGGCGGTGGGGACGGACCTGACCGGCACGGATAACCTCCCTGCGATTTCTGTGACGGGGGATATGAATATCCGCATTTGGGGCGGCGGAACGCTGACACCGCCGAAACCGACGCTGACTGGCGGCGAGAACGCACCCGCGATCAAGGTCGGCGGCACACTGCATCTGGGTGCGCCCGTCACGCTGATCGGCGGCGGGGATGCGCCCGCGATGGATGTCGGCGTGCTGGATGCTGAGTGTGCTTTCCTTGCGGGAGAGTCGCAGGAGACTGCCAAGCGCGCCGGTACCTATCATAACGAGCACTATTTCTGTATGGACCTTGCCGTACCGACCATGTTCCAGCCGAATGATACGATCCCAGATGTCCCGAATACGGAAACAAGGTATTTTCTCGGCTGGGAGCGTGCGGAGGGATTATATAATCAGCCTGAAGAGAAATTCTGGTATATGCCGGGCGATACGATCAATGCTGAAGAAACGCTGAAGGCGCGCTTTATTCCCAAGAGTGAGCAGACGGTCGTGCTGGATGGCAACGGCGGCGTAACACAAACGGGTTCGAAGTACTTTGTGATTTTGCCAACGGGCGGAGGCTTACAGCTCTTTGATGATACCCTTACAAACAGCTTCCGAAAGGATGGCTATGACCTTTCCTACAACACCGCCGCCGACGGGAACGGGAGAAAATTTACAGCAAATGAGCTTTTTGAGCACCTGAAGTTCGGAAAACTGCCCAATGTTCCTATCCAGAAGTTTTTCGCCCAGTGGACGCGCAGGGGAGAACAAACGACTGATAAGACTGCTTACTATACCAAGACGGATGACGGCGCGGTGAAGATCGAGTCGGTCGATCAAGACAGGCTTGAAGAGCAGCTTGCGTCCGGCAGCACGGTGCAGATCGATATGTCCGAGCTGAAGGCGGAGCAGGTGGTTTTGCCCGCCAGCGCCGTGAACGACGTCCTTGACTTGGAAGCAGAGACGCTGTCGATTAAGACGGCAAATGCGGCGGTCTCGCTGGACAAGACCGCGATGCAGTCGGTCGTCGAAACAGCGGACGGCAACGACATTCAGCTGCATGTCAGCACCGGTGATGCACTGAATGAGGGACATACCGCAATCATCGGCGATATCGAACAGGGCATGGTGCTTGATGTGAGCCTGACGGCAAACGGAACGGAAATTCACAGCTTTGACGGTGAGGTGACCGTCTCCGCCCCGTTTGATTGGACAAAGCAGGGCGTGCTGCAGGCGTGGTATCTTGCCGATGACGGCAAAACAAAGGAGCCGGTCGAGGTAGCCTACCGCGGCGGAAACGCCGTGCTGACGCTCGAACACTTCTCGACCTATGCCATCGTGGTGAAAGCGAATGACATTGATGAGACCATTGTGAGTGTGGCTGGCAATTCGGTCACGGTCAATGCGCCGGCGGAGGCTGCATCCTGCGTTGCTGCGCTTTACAGCGGGGATGGACAACAGATGGCTGCTAGTAAGAGCGAGATTGCGGATGCTAAAGCAACGATGACGTGGAAGTCCGTCGACTGGACAAAGGTAAAAATACTCAAGGTGTTCTTCCTTGATGGGAGCGGAGCTCCAATCAAATCGTCGGTCAAGGCACTGATCAAAGTGGAGAGTTGACTGATACGTGATCTTTGAAAAGCACTCATCGAACGGAGGGGCAAATGTGAACAGAACAAAAAGGAAAAAGGCGATATCATTGCTTTGAACTGCACCCCATTTGTTAGACAGTATGTAACCGTCAAGATTTATGCGCAAATTTATTTGCAGGCTCCGGCTGAATGAAGT
>DXUR01000793.1 GCA_019417795.1 Clostridiales bacterium
CGGCAAGGTAAGCGTGTCCTGCTCATCGACGCAGACAGTCAGGCAAACCTGACCGAAATGCTCGGCTGGCAGCAGCCGGACGAACTATCGCCCACACTGGCTACCATGCTGGAGCGCATCATCTCAGACCGCCCCATTGAGCCGCAGAACGGCATTCTCCACCACAAGGAGGGCATGGACTTACTGCCTGCCAACATTGAGCTTTCCGGCTTGGAGGTGTCCCTTGTAAATACCATGAGCCGCGAAACCGTGCTGCGAACCTATCTGCACGAGATCAAGCGGCAGTACGACTACATCTTAGTCGATTGCTCCCCGTCACTCGGTATGCTGACGCTGAACGCGCTGACGGCGGCTGACCGGGTGATTATCCCGGTACAGTCCCACTATCTCCCCGTCAAAGGCTTAGAACAACTGCTCCGCACAGTAAGCAAAGTACAGCGGCAGCTCAATTCCAACCTGAAGATCAGTGGCATTCTCATCACGATGGTGGACAACCGCACGAATTTCGCAAAGGAGATCAGCCAGCTTGTGCGCGATACCTACGGCAAGGCGATACGAGTGTATGACACGGAGATACCGCGCGGCATCAAGGCGGCAGAAATGAGTGCCGAGGGTACCAGCATTTTCAGCTTTGAACCCAGAAGTGTCGTAGCCAAAGCCTATGAGCAGTTCACAAAGGAGGTGCTGGAGCATGAAAAGTGCCGCGAAAAACATTCAGCTCGCCAGTTATGACGATTTGTTCAAGACGGACGAGGAACGGCAGGCAGACGCGCAGGAGCGAGTGCAAAGTCTTCCGCTGGACCGGCTCATGCCGTTTCCAAACCATCCGTTCAAGGTGCTGGACGATGAAAAGATGCAGGAAACCGTGGAGAGCATCAAGGAACGGGGTGTTTTAGTCCCCATTCTGGTACGCCCCGCAAATGACGGCAATTTTGAGATCGTATCGGGACACCGCCGTCATCACGCCAGTCTGCTTGCGGGTAAGACCGAGATACCGGCCATCGTGCGAGAAATGGACGATGATACCGCAATTTTGCTCATGGTGGACAGCAACTTGCAGCGCGAGGAACTGCTTCCATCCGAGAAAGCCTTTGCATACAAGATGAAACTGGACGCAATGAAACGGCAAGGGCAACGGACGGATTTAACTTGTGCGCAAATTGCGCACAAGTATGATGGTGTAAAATCGCGCGATATTCTGGCTGAACAAGTCGGAGAAAGCAAGGATCAAGTACGGCGCTATATCCGCCTGACCAACCTCGTCCCCGACCTGCTTGACCGCGTGGACAACAAGACCATTGCATTCAATGCGGCGGTAGAGGTGTCCTATCTCACCGAGCCGGAGCAGAAAATGCTCTGCGAAGCCATCGAACGCGAGGAATGTACGCCTAATCTCAATCAAGCACGGCGGCTCAAGCAGTTCAGTCAGGACGGAAAGTTAGATGTAAATGTGATGGATGCCATTATGACCGAGGAGAAACCCATTGAGGACAAGCTGGTTCTCAAAGGTGATGTGCTGGCAAAGTATTTTCCGAAAACTTATACGCCGTCACAAAAGCAGAAGGTCATCGTGAAGCTACTGGAGGACTGGCACAAAAGGCAGCTCCGGCAGCAGGAGCGATAGGCTTTGCATGGGTTTTCCCCCTTATAATCCCCTTTCCCAACTAAGCCGAAAGAGAAGAAAAACTTACTGTGCCGAGAAAGAATATTCTTCTTTCGGCCAAGTAAAAACCGAGGAGGCATGAGAATGAACGAAAAAGAGCAGGTCAATGAGGGATATGTCATTATCGAGAGCGTGACCGTCGGCAACGCCCGGTTCGTCATCGGAGAAAATCCGAACAATCAGGCAGCGCCCTATGTCACATGGCAGGCGAACATCAAAAATGACCCGGATAACTTTTTCTGGGGTCACTACTTCGCGACCAAATTGGGCGCAGTTGTAGACTTCGGCAGGCGTATCACGGAGGAAGCCGAGTATTTGCGGGAGAGCACAAAGGCAAAGCCCCCGCCGGAACGGAAAGAAC
>DXUR01000794.1 GCA_019417795.1 Clostridiales bacterium
CTGTTTTATCCCCAATTAGGTGTAAAACTCTGCTCGATGGCGGGCGGCGGCGTACAAAAAATCTATATGGTGTTGTTAAGAGAACCGTCCCGGCGGGACAGGGCAGGCAGTGACCTGTTCCACCTCCGGGATGGGTTTGAGATTAAAATGAATTTCGATAGAAATGTGTCTTGTTTTATCTTCGTCAATGCGCTCATGCACGACGATTTCTTTGATTAAGCGGTTAAGGGTGGCTGCGTCCAGCTCTGTGATGTTGGCGTATTCCTGAATGGCTTCCACCCATTGTTTTGCGTCATTGGCAAGCTGGACTTCATCGGACAGCCGCTTTCTGCCCTCGGACACTTTTGTTTTAAGCTCCGTCTGCTCGGTCTGTGTCTTTTCCAGCATGGTGTTGAAGTTCTGCTCACTGATACGCCCTGCAATCATATCCTCATAAAGCCGCATGACCATTTTGTCCAGAACCTCAATCCGTTCCTCGTCCCTTGTAAGGGAGCGTTCCATTGCTTCCCGCTGTTCCCGCTGCTCGGCTTCACAGGTATTGGTCAGGCGGTCAGCAACCGCTTCCCCGTCCATCAGGGCAGCTCTGGCACATTCCCGGATTTTCCGCAGCACATGGCTGTAAAGGGTGTCATAGTCAATCCGGTGCTGGGTGCAGTGGTTCTTTCCAAAGGCATTGTAGGTCTTGCAGGAATAAATCTGCTGGGGATGTTTTGCGTTTGTGTAGCGTACCGTCAGCGACTTCCCACACTCGCCGCATTTTATCAGTCCGGCAAACAGGCTGATTTCATTGGTCTGCCCCGGACGCTGGCGGGATTTCAGCTTGTTCTGCACAATGTCAAAGCTCATGCGGTCAATCAGCGGTTCATGCTGTCCCTCCACCACAATCCAGTCCTCCGGCTTCTTTTCCCCAATCGTGCCGATTTTGAAACGGTAGTCCTTTTTCTGGGAAGCAATCGCCCCGGTGTAGACGGGATTCATCAAAAGGTCTTTGATAACGGAGAAGTCCCACATATACCGCCCGTTTTCCGGGTCTTTCTTTTCCCATTTGGTGCGGGTATTGCGAAGCCCCCGTTCCCGGTTCCACCATGTGGGGCAGGGGATTTTTTCTTCCTCCAGCCGTCTGCGGATATAGTTCGGACCATGACCGTTCAGGGCATATCCGAAAATCAGCCGCACAATCGGGGCGGTTTCCTCGTCAATGAGCAGATGGTTTTTGTCCTCCGGGTCTTTCCGATACCCAAACGGGGCAAGACACCCGGTAAACTGTCCTTTCTGCGCTTTCAGAAGATAAGAGGAATGGACTTTCTTGGAAATATCCTTGCTGTACATCTCGTTCAGGATATTCTTGAACGGGGCAATATCGTTGTTATCCCGCAGGGTGTCGATACCGTCATTCATGGCGATATAGCGGACACCGTTTCTTGGGAAAAAGTCCTCAATCAAATGCCCGGTTTGCAGATAGTTACGCCCCAGTCGGCTGAGGTCTTTCGTGATGACAAGGTTGATCTGCCTGCGCTCAATGGCTCTCAACATTCTCTGTAAATCAGGACGCTCCATATTAAGACCTGTGAAGCCATCGTCCTGATAGACTGCCACAACCTCCCATCCCTGCTTTTCGCAGTATTTTTCCAGCATATCACGCTGGTTTGCGATACTGGCACTTTCGCCTTGCAGGTCATCGTCCTTTGACAGCCTGCAATAGACCGCTGCACGATAGCCCCCGGCAAGTGCCTTACCGATTGTTCTGTATTCCATTTCGTTCATCATAGCCATTTACCCACACAATCCAGACGGTATCTGGCTCTTTTGAACCTCATCTTCATTATACTTCAAATCTTTCTTTTTAGCAAGATATTCTTTTGTATTTGTCTTTCCGTATTTCTGGGAAATCAGGCTGACGAACACATCGGTTGCGTCCAGCTCCCCGTCAAATACAGTGGTCACATGAATCTCTGTTTTGTTTTTTGCCATAGGCAGTTATCCTCCATACATGAAAATAGCCAGACAGAGGGTGTCGGCAA
>DXUR01000795.1 GCA_019417795.1 Clostridiales bacterium
TCTCGGGCAGATCGTAGCCGGCGCGGGCGGCCTCCATCACCGAAGCATTCCGCATAGGGCAGTTTTTGGGCATCTTTTCCGGCTCGTTGTTGGCGCAGGCCAGAACCGTACAGTTCGCACAGGTATACACTGTCTTGTCCTCCCTGATCTTATAAATAATAGGTCAGCGCATCGTCCATGCTGCGGTAGATGTGTTTTTCCATTTCAGCCCGTGCGGCCAGCGCATCTCGTGCTTCCAGCGCCGCATAGATCTTTTTATGCTCGCTCTGGGAGTTGAGGGCATAGTCCAACTCGCTCATTTCCACACCAATGGACAGGCCGTTCCACAGCTCCGAGAGAAGATTGCGCATTTTTTCATTGCCGGAAGCTTCCCAGATCTCAAAATGGAAGGACTGGTTGTAGTCAGCATAATTTCCGGCCTGCTGATGAGAAAGAGCCTCCTCTGCAGTATCCACGCAGTTTTTGATCTTGGACAGGTCGGCATTGTTCTGGCAGCAGAGCATACAGGCGGTGCCTTCCAGCGCAGCGCGCAGCTGGTAGTGCTCCCGAATCGTTTTTTCCGTTACGCCCAGCACAATGGCGCACCTATTCTGCTTGACTTCCAGTAGACCGTCACGGGCAAGGATCTGAAAGGCCTCCCGCACCGGCGTGACCGACACGCCCAGTTCCTGTGCGGTGTTTTCCAGCGTGAGTTCTGCGCCCTCCGGGATGCTTTTTGAGATAATGGCTTTCCGCAAAGCGGAAGCTACCCGCTCGCGGGCAGGCAGCAGCTTAATGGGTTTCAGTCCCAGCATATTGACTCCTTATCGTTAAAATCAGATGCAGCAGTTCTTCTTCATAGGTGTTCCATGCATCCAGCACATCAGGGGAACCCTGACGGTCCAGCATCAGCAGGCGGGACAGCCGGTCGTTCACCGGAGCAGGACGTGCGCTCACGGCAAAGGCAATGTAGGTCTCCTGAATGCTCTCCAGCAGCTTGCGGTGCAGCGGATAGGGCAGGACGGTTCGCAGGGTACGGTGCTGCAGCATCTCGCCGCCTGCCAACATCGCATCCTGCGGCAGCGCACGCATAGCCTGCCGTTCCAACTGAGCCCCCAATGCCAGAATTTGGCGCAGTGTCTCTTCGGTCAGATCTGCCGCTTTTATCCGATTGTTGGGCAGGCGGATGATAAGACCCTGATATTCAAGGATCATCAAGGCCTCCCGCACCGGCATCCGAGAGACACCGAGACTCTCTGCCAGTTCGTTCTGGGTCATTTCAGTGCCCGCCGGGATCTGCCCAGATAAAATGGCCTGCTGCAGGGCTTCCACCACACCGCCGTTTTTCTTCTGGATGCCGATATATTCCATAGAACCCTCCGTGCAAATGTCTTTTTTATATTGTATCCAATTTTGAAGTGAAAAGCAAGACTTCCTTCATGACAAACAAAAATATCCGGCAGATTCTTTATGAAAAATCTGCCGGATATAGACCGGATGCCCTTGGGGTGTTCCATTCTGAAAAATTGCAGGGCAAATGCAAGCTGTGTTAACTGTTATGTAACCTTGTCAATCAATCTTCCATTCTTCCATGGTCACAGCCAAGTGAGAGATAGTGCTCAATCTCGCCACCCAGCACAAGCTGTGCATACTCCAAAGGCTTATTGTACAGCAGCCAGTCCAGCTCTGCCCGTTGTTTCGGGGTGTTGCCATACTCATCCTCAACGGCGATGCAGTCAATGGCAAGGGTAGTGCCACCCTCGAACCGGGCTTCCACCCGGTTGGTATCCATGTTATAGTGGCAGGAAAGCAATTTGTTCATACGAAAGCCTCCATGTTTTTCCCATTTGCTTCTTTTACGGTGGAAAGTTCCGGCTGTCCGTTTGCAAATCCATAAAGCCACTTCTTGACGCAGCCCTTTGCAGGTCTACATCCATCCACCACACGCCCGATTCTTACACCAAACGCGAACTTGTCGGGGCGGGACCCCTCCATCTTGCTTACGCAAGACCGTTCGGTCGCTTAAAAGCCCCACTGGGGC
>DXUR01000796.1 GCA_019417795.1 Clostridiales bacterium
AATTATAATCCCCAGTGGTAAAAGTATTTTACTGCTGGGGATTTTTATGCCCTTTGGGGCTGTAAAGGGAGGACAATCACATGAAAATAATCAATATTGGAATTCTTGCCCATGTAGACGCTGGAAAGACGACCTTGACGGAGAGCCTGCTATATGCCAGCGGAGCCATTTCAGAACCGGGGAGCGTCGAAAAAGGGACAACGAGGACGGACACCATGTTTTTGGAGCGGCAGCGTGGGATTACCATTCAAGCGGCAGTCACTTCCTTCCAGTGGCACAGATGTAAAGTTAACATTGTGGATACGCCCGGCCACATGGATTTTTTGGCGGAGGTGTACCGCTCTTTGGCTGTTTTAGATGGGGCCATCTTGGTGATCTCCGCTAAAGATGGCGTGCAGGCCCAGACCCGTATTCTGTTCCATGCCCTGCGGAAAATGAACATTCCCACCGTTATCTTTATCAACAAGATCGACCAGGCTGGCGTTGATTTGCAGAGCGTGGTTCAGTCTGTTCGGGATAAGCTCTCCGCCGATATTATCATCAAGCAGACGGTGTCGCTGTCCCCGGAAATAGTCCTGGAGGAAAATACCGACATAGAAGCATGGGATGCGGTCATCGAAAATAACGATGAATTATTGGAAAAGTATATCGCAGGAGAACCAATCAGCCGGGAAAAACTTGCGCGGGAGGAACAGCAGCGGGTTCAAGACGCCTCCCTGTTCCCAGTCTATCATGGCAGCGCCAAAAATGGCCTTGGCATTCAACCGTTGATGGATGCGGTGACAGGGCTGTTCCAACCGATTGGGGAACAGGGGGGCGCCGCCCTATGCGGCAGCGTTTTCAAGGTTGAGTACACCGATTGCGGCCAGCGGCGTGTCTATCTACGGTTATACAGCGGAACGCTGCGCCTGCGGGATACGGTGGCCCTGGCCGGGAGAGAAAAGCTGAAAATCACAGAGATGCGTATTCCATCCAAAGGGGAAATTGTTCGGACAGACACCGCTTATCAGGGTGAAATTGTTATCCTTCCCAGCGACAGCGTGAGGTTAAACGATGTATTAGGGGACCAAACCCGGCTCCCTCGTAAAAGGTGGCGCGAGGACCCCCTCCCCATGCTGCGGACGACGATTGCGCCGAAAACGGCAGCGCAAAGAGAACGGCTGCTGGACGCTCTTACGCAACTTGCGGATACTGACCCGCTTTTGCGTTGCGAAGTGGATTCCATCACCCATGAGATCATTCTTTCTTTTTTGGGCCGGGTGCAGTTGGAGGTTGTTTCCGCTTTGCTGTCGGAAAAATACAAGCTTGAAACAGTGGTAAAGGAACCCTCCGTCATTTATATGGAGCGGCCGCTCAAAGCAGCCAGCCACACCATCCATATCGAGGTGCCGCCCAACCCGTTTTGGGCATCCATAGGACTGTCTGTTACACCACTCTCGCTTGGCTCCGGTGTACAATACGAGAGCCGGGTTTCGCTGGGATACTTGAACCAGAGTTTTCAAAACGCTGTCAGGGATGGTATCCGTTACGGGCTGGAGCAGGGCTTGTTCGGCTGGAACGTAACGGACTGTAAGATTTGCTTTGAATACGGGCTTTATTACAGTCCGGTCAGCACGCCGGCGGACTTCCGCTCATTGGCCCCGATTGTATTGGAACAGGCATTGAAGGAATCGGGGACGCAGCTGCTGGAACCTTATCTCTCCTTCATCCTCTATGCGCCCCAGGAATACCTTTCCAGGGCTTATCATGATGCACCGAAATACTGTGCCACCATCGAAACGGCCCAGGTAAAAAAGGATGAAGTTGTCTTTACTGGCGAGATTCCCGCCCGCTGTATACAGGCATACCGTACTGATCTGGCCTTTTACACCAACGGGCGGAGCGTATGCCTTACAGAGCTGAAAGGATATCAGGCCGCTGTCGGTCAGCCGGTCATCCAGCCCCGCCGTCCAAACAGCCGCCTGGACAAGGTGCGCCATATGTTTCAGAAGGTAATGTAAAGATA